>JBDHRB010000168.1:0-5834 GCA_039807355.1 Candidatus Competibacteraceae bacterium | reverse complement strand
CCTGTCTATATAAATCCGGGCTCCTGTTTCATCATCAAAAGTAGGGATGGCATTCAGATAATTGGCAAGCCCCTGAAAGTATTGCCGCCCCTCGTTATTATAGTCAAAGGGACAGGTTTCAGCATTTGCAAAACGGTTATTAAACGAAATCAGGATTTTCCATTTCTTGGGATGGTAAAACCCTATATAATTAAACCTTAATGGGTCCTTCCACCATATTGGTTGAGACAAATAATTATTAATATTCAAATACGTTCTCAAACCATCTTTCATACCCAGGTCAAAATCCTCACTTGGCGCCATTTCCAGTGCAAGGCGCTTATCTTCGGGGTTTGTAAAGCTTGGGCTTAATTTTCCTTTGAAAACCAAAATTTTAAGTGTATCCCTAAACAAACCAGCCCTGAAAATTTGAGATTCTGAAATGGGTGCATAGTGAACCCCTTCAACTGCGGTCGTTGAATCGGGGGCTACCCGCACTTTGTAGGTCCTATCAACAGTAGAGGGCGTGCCCAAAAACTCTACTACGATTTTTGCTGTATCGGATTTAACCGAATCAGGTTTCATCCCAAAAGAAAACGTGGACTTATTGTTAAAAATCATTTTCTTGTTAAAATCCAAAGTATAGTATTTGAATTGGATACTGGCTTTATCTTTATAAATATTATCAATGTTTTGGTTACAGGAAATCAAACAAGCTATTGCAGGCAACACCCACATTGATATTGAAATATATTTTGTTTTTATCATAATATAAATTTTAATTTCTGTTACCCGTTTCAATTTCTTTTAATGGTATAGGAAATACAAATATCTTATCACTGGGCGGAACAACTCCCACTACCCCGCTACTGGTAGGTACGCCCACATTGAGGCGCTTGTACATATACCATAATTGACCTTCGCCCACAAATTCTCTACGGGCCTCCTGGATAATATAGTCTTGGGTAAGATACCCCCAGTTTGTGTTATTTCTGATCCGGTGGTTTCTAAGGGTATTGATGTAAAATTGTGCTTTAACGTCATCTGCTCCTAAATAACTTTCAGCCAAAATCAAATACATTTCTGATAGCTTTATCATTGGCATTTTAGGAAAAAACTTTAATTTATTGTCCACATTAAATTTTGTAAAATAACCGTTCACCACCGAAAACCATTTGATATACCGTACATCATCATTGTTCCCCTCATAAAGGGTTGGTACATTTACAAAAGGGAGATAGGCGCTTCGGCTTGAAGTAGCGGTAATCTCAGGATAATGAAGATAAATGGTATAATCTGACAGGTTTTTGTTCCTCAATGAAAAAATATGTTCATCTGAAAAAAGGATATCAATCTCTTTTTCCGACTTATCGGTGCTCGCAAAATCCAATAACCTGAACTTACCGGACTCAACCACCTCTTTCGCATATTTGATAGCGTTGGCCTTATCTCCCCGCATCAGGCCAACCCGTGCCAGTAAAGCTTTGACACCATACAGGTTGAACCTCGCCACATACTTATCAGCATCATTTTTATTAGCCATCTCATACGGCCTAACAGTATTAATTGGATCATTGCTCAACAACTTTTCAGCTTCTTTCAAGTCATTGACCACTAACTGTACACCTTCCTCTACAGAATACATGGGTGGAAGTGAGACCCCAAATTCCATGTTATAGGGGATACCCATTGCTTTTGGGGATTTTTTTACATCGGGGCAAAACATCCTGATTAAGTCCAAATGCAGGTAGGCCCTTAATGCATAGGCTTCGCCCAAAACCTGATTTTTTGTTTCAGCTCCCAGCACATTATTTTGCTTTTCCGCCCATTTTATAATATTGTTGGCGCCGCTGATGGCGGCATACGTGTTTCTCCAAATACCAGCCAACCTCGACTGGGATCCGGCGTCATCGTAGTCATAATTTTTCAACTTTTCATAAGTGGTAGATACGCCGTCATAATTATAATATTGGGCCAACAGGTCAATATTTTCCATGGTGAGCGACTGACCGTACATATTTGATGCGGCCATAGCGCTATACACACCGGCCAAAGCCTCCATATACCCTTGAGGCGTACTGAACATTTTTTCTTCGGTAACCTTATCGGCCAGGTCAACATCCAACCATTTATTACAAGATGTAAACAACACGGCCGAAAACAATATGATTATAAAATTCGTCCTCATAAACAAAATTTTAGAAGGTTAAATTAAGCGCTACTGAGAATGTTTGTGCAAAAGGATAAGCGGTACCTCGTTCCATCTTAACCGTTGAAAGCCTGAACAAATCACTGCTGGTTAATATAATTTTCGCCCGCTCTACCCGGTAACGATCCAGATTGGGTTTGGGCAACTCGTAGGACAGCGAAAGTGTCTGCAACCTCAGAAAATTATTATCCTGTACCAACCGGGTGGTTTGATAGGGGGGAGATGTATCGTCAATCCTTTTAAACAAAGCAACATCCCCGGGGCTTTTCCATCTGTCGTAAAGCACCCTTCTGTCAGCGTTATAGTAAGGCGAGGTGCCCTCTACTTTTTGGGCAAGGGTAGAATTATAAATCTTTGCCCCATACTCATAGGCCAAAATAATATAAAGGTTGAACCCTTTGTACAACAAGTTGGATTGAAAAGTACCCATCCAGGTGGGATTGATATCGCCTACAATAATTTTATCTTTCGGGTCATACACGAAAGTTAGATCGCCGTTCAGTTTTTTAAAAATTTCATTGCCCGTTGCAGGGTCTATTCCCAGGGACTGCACTACCATTAATGCACTTTGCGATCTTCCTGCCTGATAGGTCCGCAGCGGTTTGGCGCCGGTTACATTTTCTAATGAATTTGCTTCTTGGTTCATGGCCTCCAGCGCGTTCGAAAGTTTCTTGATCTTATTTTTATAAGTGGCAGCGCCCACCGTAAAGTTCCAACTCAGACCATCTTTTTTACCCTGTACAGCATTGAAGCGCATCCTCAGGTCCATCCCTTTGTTCTCCATCGAGCCCAGGTTTTCGGTATAGCTGACAAAGCCGGTAGATGGCGCTACGTCTATTGGCAATAAAAGGTTCTGTGTCTGTTTAATATAAGCATCAAAATTCACTACGAGCAAATTGCGCAATATTGCCAGGTCCATACCTACGTTATTTTGGATAGTATTCTGCCATTTTAAAGACGGATTTCCATAACCAATTAATTGAGAGCCATAAATACCGTTATATTCATAAGCCGAATTATATTGATATTTGGTGATAGCCTGGTCGGCTGAAAAGTTTACTGAACCGGTACTACCTGTAGAAGCCCTTAGCTTTAGCGTTCCCTCGTAGTTCCACCACTTTTCACGGTTCACGTTCCAGGCAGCGCCAATTGACCAGAAAGGCGCAAAACGAGAGTCTTTACCAAAGCGGCTGGAACCATCTGTCCTAAAAGACAAATCCAGATAATACCTGCTGTCGTATCCAATATTGGCATTGGCAAAAAAGCCTATCATCCTTGATTTATCAAAATAGCCAGTGGGCTTTGAATTCTCTTTGAATTGTTGTGCGTATTGAATAAAATTCATGTTATCGCTCAGGAAACCGGTAGCTGTATAGCCATCTCCAATACCGGATGTTGTAGCTACATTGGAACCTATCCCAATATTGGTGGAAATTTTATCCGCAAACGTATTATTATAAGCAGCAGTTACGGTTCCGTCAAAACTCAAATCACTTCTATTACCAATCGTATAGCTTCCTTTTTTGTTCGGGTCCGACTCTCTGTCAAATGAGGAAGAATTGGGCGAAAGGTACAGCTCGGTTTTCGTTGCTTTTTTGCTTAATGACGCCCTACCGGTAACCCTAAAATTTTTATTAATCCTCCAATCCATATTAAAATTGTCCTGAAACTCGGTATATCTATTAATATCTTTATTAGGAAGGCCTGCATTTACCATGGGGTTTACTGCATTGTTAAATGCAAAAGAGCGGATTATCTGCCCTGTAGTATCGTAAATCCTTTCAATCGGATTTTGCAGCGCATAAGTGGAAAAGGAACCATAGCGGGAATTTGATCCTTCTACGTTATTAACCGTTAAATCATTACGGATCAAAAAATCTTTTTTCACATAATAGTTGAAACTTACGTTGATCCCATACCGTTCCCTTCCAGAACCTTTCATAACACCTTTGTCATTGTCATAGTTCAGGTTAATGCCATATCTGAAACTCCTGTCTCCCCCTTCGATAAACGTAGTGTACCGTTGGTTCAAACTGGTTCGCAACGGTTTTGAAAGCCAATAGGTGTTGACGCCACGCACTACTTCAGCCAGCCGATCATTGTATTTTATATCTAAACCAATTTGTTCCTCCCGATTATTGGTACGACTTGTAAACACACCCGCGAGGCGCTCATATTCCAATTTTTCTTTAGCGTTCATCAAATTATAGTCCCTCAAATCTGGAATAGATACCATGTAGTTGGCATTAAACGAAACACGTAAAGCCCCCTGTTTGGGGGGGATCGTGGTAATAAGGATCACGCCGTTTGCACCCCGGGATCCGTACAGGGAAGTGGCGGAAGCGTCTTTCAAAATCACAAAAGATTCGATGCGGTTCATGTCCAGGTCATAAACCCTGGTGGCAGAAACTTCAATACCATCCAACAAATATAAAGGGGCGTTCGGGTTGCTTCGGGAGTCATCCGCACTGGAACGCAGGTCAAAGCCATTTTCTCCACGAACCGTAATCTCGGGTACCCGGTTAGGGTCTGAACCAAATTCTAAATTAGGAGTCATCCTCACAGAGGGGTCAAATGCAGACAGGGCTTGCATGAAGTTCAACGAACCCACTTTTCTCAAATCATCGCCTTTTACAGTTACTTGCGAACCGGTAACGCTTGACTTTGTTTTATCAAAATATCCGGTAGAAACCACCACGGCGTCTAAGTTGTCAGTTTTGTGTTTTAACACCACGTGAATAACCGTATGCTCTTTTACCTCTTTTTCAACGGAAATATACCCTACCCTTGTAAACACTAATACGCTTGTGTTGTCATTTACAGTAATAGAATAAATACCTTTTTCGTCAGTAACAGTCCCGGCTTTTGAACCTTTGGTGGTTACAGAAACACCTTCCAGGGCAATACCTTCCTCATCAGTTACTTTCCCCGTAACAATTTTCTGTTGTGCCGTTTCGTTTTTTCCCGTATTGCAGTTTCTTGCAAAAAACAACGACCGTTCGTTAGTTACATTAATAGCACTAATGGCCGTTCCCCAAGTATTGATCGGCAGGCAGGCGAACAAGGTCAAAACCACGACCGCCGTCCTCATCCATAAAACTTGTTTTTTAAAAAAACCTGACAGGTCTTTGAAAGGACACATAGAGCCGAACCTGTAAATGGAGGCAAAGTACATAACTATATTAGTTTCGCTGTAAGGTGGCCGCCCCGGTACAACAAATTAAGTTTGAGTAGAAAAAGAAGTAGATAGTCTCAGTACCTAAAGGCTTCCAAAAATAAATTTCGTACGCAAAGGTATGTTAAAAGTATCGAAGAAATAAAATGTTTTTAAAGATATTTTTTAAAAATGAATTAAATTTTCATCTACTCTTAAAAAGGAGAACAAGGTTTTAAGTATCTTATACTTCGTTCAACAAAAAATTTCGTCGAGGAAAACATATCTCTTATTATTTGGAAGGTCCCATGTATTTTAGGGCCTTGTTAAGCGCAACAAATGTTTGTTAGTATGTATTTGAAAAAATATATAACATCTAAATCTATTTGAGCCGTTTTATTACCCTATACCCTTTCCCCGAAACGACTCCTGATTGCCGTTTTTAAACGCCTGCCATATTTCCGGGACTTCTTTTATCATCTGCTGCCTGTT
>JBDHRB010000167.1:0-5842 GCA_039807355.1 Candidatus Competibacteraceae bacterium | reverse complement strand
TCGTCGCCGGATTGGAGGCCGCGTTTAACCGCTATTTGCGGCTCGATCCTGATATCCCGCCGCGACTGGCCGCGCTATCTGCCGCAACGCCCGGTCTCGCCCCTTGCCCTGCCTCATTCAATAAACTGAAATTCAACGAGTCCCGCCATGCCTTACGAACGTTACCGCCGCGATTTGGAGCGCGAAGGTTTCCAGCATGATCCCGCCCAGGAACGGGCGGTGCTGCATCTACAACGTGTCTACGATGAACTGATGGCCCAACCGGAGCCGGTACCCGCTAAAAAATCCGGGGGGTTGTTTGCCCGGCTGAAGGGCCGCGATCAACCGGTCGCTGCGCCCGGTGCGCCGGTACGCGGCTTGTATCTGTGGGGCGGCGTGGGGCGCGGCAAAACTTATCTGGTCGATACCTTTGTCGATGCCCTGCCCCTCGAACGCAAGCAGCGCATTCACTTTCACAGTTTCATGCGCGCCGTACACGCTGAATTGAAGGAACTCAAGCAGCAGCAGGAGCCGTTGCGCATCGTCGCCCGCCGCTTCGCTGAACAGGCCCGGGTGATCTGCCTGGATGAATTTTTCGTCTCGGACATTACCGACGCCATGCTGCTGTATGGTCTGTTGCAGGAATTATTCGCCCAGGGCGTCACCCTGATTACCACTTCCAATCTGCCGCCGGATGATTTGTACAAGGACGGCCTGCAACGCGCCCGATTCCTGCCGGCGATTGAGCTGCTCAAACAGCATCTCGAAGTGCTGAACGTCGATGGCGGCGTCGATTACCGGTTGCGCTATCTGGAAAAGGCCGAGATTTATCACTATCCGCTCGACGACCGCGCCGAACAGATTCTCAACGACGCTTTCAATCACATCGCCCCGGAACCGGGGCATCGCGGCGGCGATCTGGAAATCGAAGGCCGGTTCATTCCCACCCTGCGCGAGGCGGATGACATCGTTTGGTTCAACTTCCGGGCGATCTGCGATGGACCACGCGGCGTCAGCGACTACATCGAAATCGCCCGCTGCTTCCACACCGTGCTGATTTCCAATATCCCGGTCATGGATTGGCAGATGGAGAACCAGGCGCGTCGGTTCGTCAATCTGGTCGATGAGTTCTATGACCGGAGCGTAAAACTGATGGTCTCCGCCGCCGCGCCACCGCAGCAACTGTATACCGGCCAGAAACTAAAATTTGAGTTTCAACGCACGGTCAGCCGCTTGCAGGAAATGCAGTCGCATGAGTATTTGGAGCGCCCGCATGTGCCGTAAAACTCCCGGCTTCCATCGGCAGGGAGACAGTCTGGGCTGGAGGGTCAAGAAAACCGTCTAGCCCTTTGTTTATCTGCCTGATTTACTTAAGGTGGTGATTCCATGGATTCCGAACGCTTGAGTCAACGATTGGCGATCACTCGCCGCCAGCCGATTCCTGAACATGTGCAAACACGGCAATGGCGCGGTTGGCGTAATCCTCAGGGCTGGCTATGCGGACTCCTGCTCGGATGGGTCTGCTGGTGGAGCGCCGGCATCGCCGCACAACCGGCGCAGCAGCCGAAGACCGCAGTGGAAATTGAACGCGCTTTGAGCGTTCCGGGCGGTCCGCCATCGGGCTTGCAACTGCGCGGAGCGCCGGGTTCCGCTGGAGTCGGACGATTACGCGGCCCGGCGGGCATCGTCGATGATCCAGCACCGCCCGCGCCTACCCGACCAACGCCGGCTGTGACCGACAAGGCTTTGGAAAACATGGATTATCTGACGCTGATCCGTGATCGACCCAAAGTGGCGGCGCAAATTCATTTTGATGTGAACTCGGCAAACCTTCGCAGCGACGCCTATGCTTTGCTGGATGAATACGTCAGCGCCTTGCAAAGCCCGGCGCTGGCCGACGCGGTGCTGCTGATCGCCGGTCACACCGACGCTGCCGGCTCTGACGCACACAATCTTTTGCTATCGGATCGCCGGGCGCGGGCAGTGCGCGATTACTTGATCCAGCGCGGGATCGCTCCGGGTCGATTGCTCGCCAAAGGTTACGGCGAAGCGTATCCGGTGGCGTCCAACACAACCGAAGCCGACCGCGAGCTGAATCGCCGCAGCGAATTTATCCGCCTGGATACGCCCGCGAGCAGCAACCGGTAAATCAATCACAGTCCAGCAGGGTGCGATGGGGAGAGAGCGCATGGCTTACGGCAAACGCGGCTGTGGCACACTGTTGCTGATGATGGGCCTGTTGACGCTGTGGGGATGCGCTGCGGGAGGGCGTTCGCCGACAGCGACAGAAGGCTTGCCCATCGGAACGCGGATTGCCTTGCCGGCGGACGCCCGCGCCCTGGGCGATGTCTCTTGTGAATTTTACAAAGCCGGCGGCGGGCAAGGTTTGGAGCAGTTCGAGATTCGTTGTCCTGGCTGGGAACGTGCTGCCGGACAGGTTTGGCGGGGCAGCCTGCCGCGTCCGGCGACCCAGTGGGAAGAGCGGTTTTTGCGCGAAGGCGATTTAGCCAAAACCGTGCAAGCCGACGCCGCCTGCGGCGATCTGAAGCCGACCGGCGTACTCAATAACCAACCGGCTTTTCTGCGTCGCTGCACCAGTTACAACGGCGGGTTTCCCTATTTGCTGATTGCCGCCGGCGTGGATCACCGCGCTTTTGTGCTTTGGGGGCCGGCGCATCTCGCCCCCCTGTTTGAAGAGTTTATCCGGGCGTCTTTGCAGGGCGCCGCGCAGGAAAAACTGCCGGGCCGTCAGTCGCAGTTGATCGCGCTGGCCGAACAAGCTATCGCCCCGGAAGGCCGCTTGATCGGCCTGGAGGATATGGGGCAGTTCACCGCCTTGGATGAACTCAGCACGTTATACAACTCGGCGAAGAACCATCAACGCGCCTTGGAACTGGCCCAGCGCGCCCTGGAAATCCATGAGCGCGTCAAAGGCGTCAACCATCCGGGCGGCGGTTACCTGGCGGCGCGCATGGCCCGCGAACTCAGTCGCTTGCAGCCTGGCGCGGCGGAAGCGATGTTTCAACGCGCCGAACCGCTGGTGAAAGCATCGCCGAATGCCTCGGATTGGCCGGAATTTCTGGTCTATCGCGCCTGGGATGCCCTGGATCGGGGCGAGCAGGAACAAGCCGCCCAGTATGCCCAACAATCCTGGGAACAGAGTCAGGCGGTCGCGGCGCGTTCCCAGCAGGGTATGGTCAATCCGCGCATCGCGCATTCGCTGATTGGCGTCGGCGATGTCTATGTCGAACTTGGCAAGCTGACCGAAGCGGAAACCGCGTATACCCAAGCCCTCGCCATTTTTGACGCAGTGCGGGGCGGCGACTATCACTGGGTGGGTGAAAGTCATCAGCGTCTGGCGGAGGTTTATCGCCGTCGCCAGTCCTATCATCAAGCTGGCGTTCACGCCCAGGCGGCGGTGGATTTAAGTCGCGCCCTGTTTGGCGAGGGCCGGGCGCTGGCGGACGCGCTGATGATTCAGGCGGGCGTCGAACGCGCTGCGGGTCAGCCGGATCGCGCCCTGACCCTGTGGCGCGAGGCTCGCCGGATTTTATTGAGCGATCAGACCGCATTGGCACAATTACAGAGCAAAGAGCTTGAGGGTTATCTGGAATTGCTGTTTGAACGGGCGGAGCCAGCGGGTTCCGGCGAACGGACGGCGCTGCTGGATGAAGCGTTCACCGTTGCCCAGCTCGGCCAGACGCCGGCGGCGGGGCGGGCTGTGACCCAGGTAGCAGCGCGTCTGGCCGAAACCGATCCTGAAGTGCGGGATACGGCGCGGGCGCTGCAAGACGCTTTGAAAGCCCGACAGGACATTCAGTATGAATTGGGCGTGGAACAGAGCAAGCCTTTTCTGGCGCGGGACGCCGCCAAAGAAGAAGCCCTCAAGGCCCGATTACGCGCTGCCGTGGAAGAATACCAGCGTCAGGAACAACAACTGCAAGCCAGATTCCCGCGTTATGGGCGCTTGGTGACCCCGACGCCCTTGAATGCAGCGGCAGTGGCGAAACTGTTGCGGCGCAATGAGGCGCTGCTGCGAATAGTGCCGGGGCAGCGGGAAACTTGGGTCTTTCTGGTCAAGGCGGATGGCGGGTTGCAGGGCGCGGCAGTGAAATTACCCGCGCAATCCTTGACCGCCCAAGTCGAACGGTTGCGCGCCGGGGTGGACGCCAGTTCCGGACGCATTCCCGATTTTGATCTGGCGCTGGCCCATCAGTTATACCAGCAATTGCTCGGCCCGCTGGAGTCGGCTTTGGTCGGCGTGGAGCATTTGATCGTCGCGCCGTCCGGCGCATTACTGAGTCTGCCCCCCGCTTTGCTGGTGCGGCGTCCGGCAGCGCCCGGCGACTACCGGCAAGCGGCCTGGTTAGTGCGCGACATGGCGTTCAGCCTGTTGCCTTCAGTGGTCGCTTTGGAGCAATTCCGCCAAATTGCCGGGTCTTCGCAGGCGCGGTTACCGTTCATTGGGTTTGGCGATCCGGTGTTTTCAACAGAACCGGCAGGAACTCTGCGCGGCGCGAGCAGCGCTGGCGTGGATCAAGTCGTGCGCGGCTGTCAACTCGACATCCAGGCGCTCAGTCGCTTGCCGCAGCTCCCGGAAACAGCGACCGAGCTGCGCACCTTGGCGCGGACTTTAGCTGCGAATCCAGATAGGGATGTGGTTTTGGGGCGACGCGCCACCGTTCCCGCTGTGCAAGCCCGTCATTTGCAGAATTACCGCATCATCGCTTTCGCCACGCACGCCCTGTTGCCCGGCGAGCTGGATTGTCTGACCGAACCGGCGCTGGCGCTAACGCCACAAGTATCTGGCGATCATCAAAATAATGGATTGTTAGGCGCTGGCGCGATTGCCCATTTGCGGCTGGATGCGGAATGGGTATTGCTGTCGGCCTGCAATACTGCGGGTTCCGGAGGCGAGCGTCTGCGTGGCGAAGGATTATCCGGGCTGGCGACGGCGTTTTTTTACGCTGGCGCTCGATCATTGCTGGCGTCGCATTGGTATGTGGTTTCGGAACCCACGGTTTTTCTGACCACCCATACCTTTGCTGCGTACCAGAAATCTCCGGGTATGGGACGGGCGGAAGCCCTGCGGCGGGCGCAACTGGCCTTGCTGGAACAACCGAACATGGCGCACCCGGTATTCTGGGCGGCGTTTACCTTGATTGGCGAAAGCAGCGCCTCTCGATAGTGCTTTGTTAAATGGGTAGCAATACTTGCGATAAGGGCGGCGTGACCATGAACTATCCATTACGGATTCACCCTGGGTTTTGGGCCAAAGCCGCCGTCTTATTGTTTTGTAGTTTGATGCTGGCGTTACTGCCCGACTGGGGCGTCGCATTGCGGGCGCAGACTGCGCCTCCTCCTACCCTCTTACCCCCTCAAGTCAACTTTGGGGACATTACGGTTGGCGCGACCAGTGCGCCGCGAACCGTGACGCTGACCAATAACGATCTCCAAATACCGATGATCGTTAACAGCGTTTCTGCAACTGCCGGTTTTTCCGCAACCAATAATTGCCCCGCATCGCTAGGCCCGCAATCTTCTTGCAATATCAGCGTTACTTTCTCGCCCACAACGATTGGCCCCCAAACGGGGATGCTGGATGTCGTTGTTGATACCTGTAGTGATGGCTGTATTGAAACGCTATCTACAGCTTTAACCGGCAATGGTGTGGCGCTGATCAATGCGGCGGATGACGCGGCGAGCACGCCCGCCGGGACGCCGGTCAGCATCAACGTCCTGGCGAACGACGGCGGAACCGACCTCACCGTGGTCACGGTCAGCGCCCCGGACAATGGCAGCGCGGTAATCAGTGGCAACGCGGTGACCTACACCCCCGCCGCCACCTTTGCCGGAACCGATG
>JBDHRB010000166.1:0-5856 GCA_039807355.1 Candidatus Competibacteraceae bacterium | reverse complement strand
GCAGCACCGCCCGCCGCGCCGGTTGCCCATCCAACCGCCATTCATGAATCGCCGGTCGATGGGTGTGGCCGTGAATCAGCCGCCGAACCCCGTGGACGCGCAGAACCCGCTCCACTTCCGCCAGGTTAACGTCAGTAATCTCGGCGGCTTTTTGCTGACCGGCCTGACGACTGGTTTCCCGCAGTTGACCGGCCAGCGCCCGCCGTTGTTCGAGTGGCAGGGCCAGAATTTGCGCCTGCCAGGCGGGATGACGCACCTGGGCGCGAAACGCCTGATATTCCTCATCGTCGATGCACAGGGTGTCGCCGTGCAACAATAAGGTCGGTTCGCCAGCCAGTTCGATGACGACGCTTTCCGGGAGTAATTGGACGCCACTGGCCGCCGCGAAGCCCTCGCCGAGCAGAAAGTCGCGGTTGCCGTGCAGGAAATAAACCGGAACGCCGGCATCGGTCAGGGTGCGCAGCGCAGCGGCGACCGTTCGCCCTGGTTCCGCATCGTCGTCATCGCCGATCCAGGCCTCGAACAGATCGCCGAGGATATACAGCGCCTTGGCCTGGCGGGCCGGTTGCGCCAGAAAATTCAGGAGCAAGTCGGTCAGCGCAGGTCGCGCCGGATGCAGGTGCAGATCAGAGATGAACAGCGTCGCTCGCGGATTCATTGCGCGGGGGCTTCAGCCTTTTCGCCGCTGATTTCCGCCTTGAGAATCACCACATCCTCAACCGGCACGTCCTGATGACCGCGCCGGCTGGTGGTGGAGACGCGGGCGATGGCTTCCACCACATCCATGCCCTTGACCACCTTGCCGAACACGCAGTAGCCCCAGCCTTGGCTGTTGGCGGCGCGATAGTCGAGAAAATCGTTGTTCTTCAGATTGATGAAGAATTGCGCACTGGCCGAATGCGGATCGGAGGTGCGGGCCATGGCGATGCTGCCCGTGACATTTTTCAAACCATTGTCGGCTTCGTTGCGGATCGGGGCGCGGGTCAATTTCTGGCTCATGCCCGGCTCCATGCCGCCGCCCTGAATCATGAAATTGGGAATCACCCGGTGAAACAGCGTGCCGTCATAGAAGCCGTCCTGGACATACTGGACGAAATTGGCGGCGGTGGCCGGGGCGCGCTCCTGGTCCAGTTCGATGCCGATGACGCCGAGCGAAGTATGCAAATTAATCATGGAAGGAAGCTCACGGTGGGAGGAAGAAGGGGTAGTCTCCGGCTGGGCGGGGGCACCGGCCAGAACCGTCCAGCAGGCCAGACCCAGCAGGATCGCGGCGAGCCGAGCAAAGAAAGCGTGCATGAAGTTATCACCCTGGTGACGGAAATTGAATCGCTGCATGATAGTCGGCGAATCGGCCCACTGCCAGATTTGGCGGGGTTTCCTGCTTTCCGCTACCATGATTTCCCTATGACCACTCAAACCATGAAAACGCGCTTTGCGCCCAGCCCGACCGGCTATTTGCATCTTGGCAATGTCCGCACCGCCCTGTTCAACGCCCTGCTGGCCCGCCGTGTCAACGGGCAATTCGTGTTGCGCATCGAAGATACCGATCAGGAACGCAGCCGCCCCGAATATGTCGCGGCGCTGCTGGAGGATTTGCGCTGGCTGGGGCTGGACTGGCAGGAAGGGCCGGACATCGGCGGCCCCTGCGCCCCGTATGCCCAGTCGGAACGGGCGGCGATTTATGCGGAGTACTACCAGCGGCTGGAAGCGGCGGAGCAGGTGTATCCCTGTTTCTGCACCCCGGCGGAATTAGCGTTGAGCCGCAAGGCGCAGCGGGCGGCGGGGCGTCCGCCGCGTTATGCCGGAACCTGCGCCCGGTTAAGCGCCGCCGAGCGGCAAGCGCGATTGGAGCAGGGGCTGCAACCGACCCTGCGGTTTCGCACGCCGCCCGGAAAACGGGTGGAGTTTATTGATTGGGTTCGGGGTGCGCAGCGTTTTGCCAGTGACGATATCGGTGATTTCATCATTCGCCGGGCGGATGGCGCACCGCAATTCTTTTTCGCCAATGCTGTGGATGACGCGCTGATGGGGATTACCCAGGTGCTGCGCGGCGAGGATCATCTGACCAACACCCCGCGCCAGTTGTTGTTGCTGGAGGCGCTGGGATTGCCGGCCCCGGAATACGGTCATCTGGCGCTGATTGTCGGCGCGGAGGGCGGGCCGTTATCCAAACGGGAAGGCGATCTCAGCCTGCGCGAGTTGCGGGCGACGGGCTATTTGCCGGAGGCGCTGCTGAATTATCTGGCGCGACTCGGCCACCATTACGCTCAAGAGGGCTGGATGACCTTGACGGAACTGGCCGCTGGATTTGCCACCGAACATCTCGGTCGCGCCCCGGCCCGCTATGACGAGGCGCAACTGCTGCACGGACAGGCGGAAGCGCTGCGCCATGCTTCGCCGGAGCGGTTATGGGCTTGGATGGGCGCGGCGGTTCATGAGCTTGTTGCGCCGACCGGTCGGGATGAGTTCATTGCGGCGGTTCGACCGAATATCCAGTTTCCGGCGGACGCCGTGTTCTGGGCGGAGCGGTTTTTCGGCGCGGCGGAAATGCCGTTGAGTGACGACAGCCGGGCGGTGATTGCGGCGGCGGGGCCGGGGTTTTTCAGCCATGCCCTGGCCGCCTATGCCGAACACGGCGCGGCGTATCAGCCGCTGGTTGAGGCGTTGAAACAGCGAACGGGCGTCAAAGGCAAGAACCTGTTTATGCCATTGCGGGCGGCGCTGACCGGCGAAACTCACGGCCCGGAATTAGCGCGGATTTTGGCGTTGTTGCCGCCGGAGACCGTGCGGCGGCGGTTGGGTGCGGCTAGTGAAACCTGATCGTACAAATCAGCGATCCGCGCCTGGGCGTAACCGTCTTGACGTCATTTTGGCGACAGCGCTAGACTCCAGATGAATATCTCTGATGATAAAGGCAAAGAAACGATGGGAACCGCGACTGCCAAACAGGACCGCATCGGAGCGCGTGTCCCTCACGAAGTCTATGAAACGCTGCGCCGTGCTGCTGAACTGACCGGCGCGACAGTCAATCAATTTCTGGTGCAGTCGGCGCTGAAGGAGGCGCAGGCGGTGATTGAGCGGGAGGAAGTGATCCGTTTGTCGCCCCGTGACTGGCACTGGCTGCTCGAACGGCTGGAAAACCCATCAACGCCCAACGCCCAGTTGCAGGCGGCCATGGAGCACTACCAGAAGGCCCAGCGCGACCATGCAAATTCATCCTTTAGCTGGAAACCATGACCGACAGGGGTTTGACTGTGGCCGGCAGGAACTCAACGACTGGCTGCGGCAGATCGCCCGGCAGCATCAGGATAAAGGGCTATCGAGGACCTTTGTCGCTACCCGCGAGGAGGCTCCGGAGTACACCTGCGGTTATTACGCGCTGACGCTGGCGGAACTCGACAGCCGCTTTTTGCCGGATGTATGGCGTAAAAAACTGCCACGCCGTATTCCGGGAGTACGACTGGGGCGCTTGGCGGTCAGCAAACGGTATCAGAGCAAGGGCCTCGGTGAATTGCTGCTGGTGGATGCACTGAATCGGGCGCAGCGGATTTATATCGAAGCGGGCGGCATCGGTCTGTTCGTCGATGCCGTTGATGAGCAGGCGGCAGGCTACTATCGCCGGTTTGGTTTTGAGAGTTGCCCCGATCATGCGTTGCTGTTGTTCCTGGCGGCGAAAACAATCGCTGGGCTATGACTCAATAAACTCAGAAGTTCCCCGTGTTGGGGGATTCGCAACGCTCCAAAACGACCCAGCCCCGCAAAGCGGGGCTAGGTGAGGTGATCCGGGTTCCCGGATCGGATCGAGGGATTAAGGCAGGCGAATGTCGGATTGGGGCGCTGGGCCGGTCATTTCCAGGCGGTCATTTAACGGAATGCCGGTGAGGGATGCGCTTGGATAGGTGTCCGCCGCATTCAGCCGTAGCCCGCTGGCTGCGCCAGGCAAACTGCGGACAGGCGTAGGCAGGCGTGGCGCATCCGCATTGGCGACGATCCGCCAGTCCGGGTTGGACTCGTTGTAAATGACCTGACCTCCGGTCACCAGCAGGCCGTTCAGGGTCATCTGGTAGAATTGGCCGGTGCTCGTGTTGCGCCAGAGCAGGTCGCTCTTGCCGTCGCCGTTGTAGTCGGCGCTGGCGATGATCCGCCAGTCGGTGTTGGGTTCTTCATAAACCATGTTGTTGGGGCCGATGTTATAGCCGTCCATCAACATGCCGTACACCTGCCCGGTGCGCCGATTCCACCAGACCAGATCGGCGCGGGCGTCACCCAGCAGATCATTGACGGCGACAATGGACCAGTCGAGGTTCGGTTCATGGTAGATCATCGCCCCGCCGGTGGTACTCAGGCCGTCCATCGGCATCAGGTAAACCTGTCCAGTAGCGATATTACGCCAGAGCAGATCAGCTTTGCGGTCGCCGGTGAAGTCGCGGGCGGCCAGAATGCGCCATTGGGTATTGGCTTCCTGGTAGATTATGCGTTCGTCGATCCGGGTCGGACCGTCCATGAGTACGGCGTAGACATGACCACTGTCACGATTCCACCAGATTAAATCCGCTTTGCCGTCGGCATTCAGATCGCCCACGGCGACCACTTGCCAGGCGGTGTTCGGTTCTTGATAAATCTGCGTCCCGCCGACGATGCCCAGGCCGTCCATCGGCATTTGCCAGAGTTGACCGGTCTGATCGTTGTACCACAGCAAATCGGCTTTTCCATCGCCCGTGAAGTCGCCGTTGCCGATGATCCGCCAGGCGGCATTGGGTTCGTAGTAAAACAGCCCTTGTTGGGTGATAGACGGGCCGTCGAGCAACATGCCGTAGACTTGTCCATTGACCTGGTTGCGCCAGATCAAGTCAGCGCGGCCATCGCCGTTGTAATCGCCATTCTGTACCATGGGTAGATCTTCGGGCAGCGGCGCATTGCCGAAGGTAGCAGTGACTGCAACATTAGTATTGCTGCCACTGAAATAGAGGTGACAGGTATCCAATCCTTGGCAAGCTCCGGACCAGCCCTCAAAAGTGGATCCCTGAGTCGGAGTCGCTACCAAGGTAACACTGGCGTCGCTGGCGTAGGTCGCTGTGCATTGATTGCCGCAGTTAATCCCGGAGGTAACGCCTGCAATCGTGCTGGCAACTGTCCCGGAGCCGGCGCCGGCCTTAGTGACGGTCAGGGTGTAGGTGGTGGTGGTGACCTTGTTGAAGGTGGCGATCACGTTCTGCGCTTGGTTCATCGTCACATTGCACTTCGCGGCGCTACCACTGCACGCGCCGGACCAGCCGGCGAAGGTCGAGCCACTGCCCGCGACGGCGGTGAGTTCCACGACAGCGCCGGCGTTGTAGGTTTGCCCACAGTCCGTTCCACAGTTGATCCCGGTCGGGGCGCTGGTGATGACGCCGGTTCCCGTTCCGGCAGGCGTGACGGTGAGGTCATAGTAGGGATTAGGACCGCCACCGGTGCCGGTGAAGGTGGCGCTGACCGTGCAGTTGGCCGTGATCGCCCCTGTCGTGTAAGTGGTGCCTGAGAGACTGCCGCCGCAGCCAGTGGCGCTGGCGGTATAGCCGTTGTTCGCAGTAACGGTAAAGGTGGTTGTCGCGCCGGCATTGACAGTCCGAGAGGCTGGGCTGATGCTGCCGTTGGCGCCCGCCTTGGCGGTGACTGTGTAGCTGGTGGTCGGCGGCGGATCATTCGCAAACAGGGCAGTCACGCTCTTGGCGGCGTCCATCGTCACCGTACAACTGGATGTGCTATTCAGCAGCTTTACGGGGTAACTCTCGCAAGCGCTGCTCCAGCCGGAGAAGGTATAGCCACTGTCCGGTGTGGCGGTCAGGATAACGGAGGTTCCGCCGGTGAAACTGGCGG
>JBDHRB010000165.1:0-5858 GCA_039807355.1 Candidatus Competibacteraceae bacterium | reverse complement strand
CAAGGGCAACGAACAGGTCAAGGAAGCCGCCCGGCTGCTGGCGGCCAGCGATCTCAATTACATGGGCTTCGTTGAAGGCGACGGCGTTTATCTGGATGATGTCGATGTGGTCGTCTGCGATGGCTTCGTCGGCAATGTCGCGCTCAAGAGCAGCGAAGGCGTGGCCAAGTTGATCCGCCATTACATGACCGAGGAATTCAAGCGCAACCTGCTGACCCGCCTGGCCGGCTTGATCGCCCTGCCGGTGTTGCGCGCCTTCAGCCGCAAGATTGATCCCCGTCGTTATAACGGGGCCAGCCTGCTGGGCCTGCCGGGCATCGTCATCAAGAGCCATGGCGGCGCGGATGCGCTGGCCTTCGCCAACGCGATTCAGGTCGCCATGCTGGAAGCCCAGCAGAGCGTGCCGCAGCGTATTAACGCCCATCTGTCCGCCCTTCACGCCGCGAGGCAAGCGCTTTGAACTACGCCAGAATCGCCGGAACCGGCAGCTATCTGCCGGAGAAAGTGCTGACTAACGCTGATCTCGAACAACTGGTCGATACCACTGCGGAATGGATCGTAGAGCGCACCGGGGTCGAGGAACGCCACATCGCCGCGCCGGATGAGACCACCTGCGATCTGGCCGAGCGCGCCTCGCGTCGGGCGCTGGAGGCCGCCGGGCTGGAGCCGGGCGCGATTGACCTGATTGTGCTGGGCACCACCACCCCGGATCACGTTTTTCCCAGCGTCGCTACCCAGTTGCAGCATCGTCTGGGATGCGCCAGCGCTCCGGCCTTTGACGTGCAAGCGGTCTGCGCCGGCTTTGTGTACGCCATGGACATCGCCCATCGCTTCATCCGTACTGGCGCGGCGCGGCGGGCGCTGGTGGTTGGGGCGGACACCTTTACCCGGATCATCAACTGGGAAGATCGCGGCACCTGCATCCTGTTCGGTGACGGCGCCGGCGCGGTGGTGCTGGAGGCGGCGGATCAACCGGGGATTATTGACAGCCGGTTGGGCGCGGATGGCCGCTATAAAGAACTGTTGTGGGTGCCGGCTGGCGTTTCCAGCGGCTATGAGCAGACCCGGCAGAATGCGGCGTTCGTGGAGATGCGCGGCAGCGAAGTGTTCAAGGTGGCGGTGACCACGCTTAAGGATATCGCCGAACAAATTCTCGCGGCCAATCAGATGAGCGTTGCTGATGTGGACTGGCTGATTCCGCATCAGGCCAACCGGCGGATTCTCGCCGCGACCGCCAAGCGCCTGGGCTTGCCGGAGGAACGCATGGTGGATTGCGTGCGCACCCATGGCAATACTTCAGCGGCTTCGGTGCCGCTGGCGCTGGATGTCGCAGTGCGCGACGGGCGCATCCAGCGCGGCCAGACGCTGTTGCTGGAAGGCTTCGGCGGCGGGTTTACCTGGGGCGCGACGCTGGTCAAGTATTGAAGTGGAGGATGTCATCATGAAGACACTGGACGGCGAAATTGCCTTGGTGACCGGAGCCAGTCGCGGCATCGGTCAGGCGATTGCCTGGGAACTGGGTCAGCGCGGGGCAACCGTGATCGGCACCGCGACTACCCCAGCCGGAGCGGAAGCGATCACTGAGGATTTGCACAGCCGGGGCTTTAAAGGTCGCGGTTTGCGCCTGGAGGTCACCGACCCGGCGTCGGTCGAAGCCGCGGTCAAGGCGGTCACTGAGGAATTTGGCGCGCCGACCATCCTGGTCAACAACGCTGGCGTGGCCCGCGATAACCTGCTGTTGCGGATGAAGGAAGATGAGTGGTCGTTCATTCTCGACGCCAACCTGAGTTCGGTCTATCGACTGAGCAAGGCGGTATTGCGCGGCATGATGAAGGCCCAGCGCGGGCGGATCATCAATCTCACTTCGGTGGTGGGCGTCACCGGCAGCGCCGGGCAGGCCAATTACGCCGCCGCCAAGGCCGGCGTTATCGGGTTCACCAAGTCGTTGGCCCGGGAAGTCGGCTCGCGCAACATCACGGTCAACGCGGTGGCTCCCGGTTTGATCGAAACCGACATGACCCGCGACTTGCCGGAGAGCCAGCGTCAGGCGCTGATCGAATCGATTCCCTTGCGCCGACCGGGTCAGCCTGAGGACGTTGCACGGATCGTGGCCTTTCTGGCCTCGGCGGACGCCGCCTATATCACCGGGGCCACTTTGCACGTCAACGGCGGAATGGCTATGGCGTAAGGCCGGTCAACGGCTAGAATTGAAGCGCCCTGCGTTGACGCGCCGGCGGTCGGCGCAGGATCGGAGAAACCGCCGAATTACAGGAACTATCGCTGGATATTCTCTGCAATTCGCGCAAGTTGTGATACCGTTGCGCCGGATTTCACCCGCCCGCTTGGGGGGGTGCGGACTGAAGCACAGACACCTGAGGAAGTAAACCGTCATGACTGACATCAGCAATATCGAAGCCCGCGTCAAGAAAATCATCATCGAACAGCTCGGCGTGAAAGAAGAGCAAGTCACTAATGAGGCTTCGTTCGTCGAAGACCTCGGCGCGGACTCGCTGGACACCGTTGAGCTGGTGATGGCGCTGGAGGAAGAATTTGAGCTTGAAATTCCCGACGAGGACGCCGAGAAGATCACTACAGTCCAGCAGGCCATTGACTATATTTCGGCGCATCT
Organism: Candidatus Competibacteraceae bacterium; assembly: GCA_039807355.1. GTDB lineage: Bacteria > Pseudomonadota > Gammaproteobacteria > Competibacterales > Competibacteraceae > UBA2383. Next base: position 3,229 of record JBDHRB010000165.1, on the reverse strand, counting down.
CGGTTGAAGATGTCGGTCCGGCAGTATTTCGGTTTGACCGCCGCGACCACCGCCGGGGGTCGCGGTCGGATCGGTTCAGCGCGGCACAGTAGAGGGTAGTCCTGTGGGCAAGCGGCGAGTGGTAGTGACCGGGATGGGGATCGTATCGCCCGTCGGCAGCACGGTGGAAAGCGCCTGGGGCAACATTCTGGCTGGTCGCAGCGGCATCGGGCCGGTCGCGGCCTTTGATGTCTCCAGTTTTCCGGTGCGGATTGGCGGCGCCGTCAAGGATTTTCAGGTGGAGCAGTACTTGCCGATCAAGGAAGCCCGGAAGATGGATGCATTCATCCATTACGGCATCGGCGCGGCGGTGCAGGCAATCCGCGACTCCGGGCTGGAAGTCACCGAGGCTAACGCCGAACGTATCGGCACCTATATCGGCTCCGGCATCGGCGGTCTGCCCGGCATCGAAGAGGGCCACTCCGCATTTCTTAAGGGTGGGCCGCGCCGTCTGACCCCGTTCTTTGTGCCGCGCAGCATCATCAACATGGTGTCGGGCAACCTGTCGATCCTGTACGGGATCAAGGGGCCGAACCTGGCGGTGGTGACGGCCTGCACCACCGGTACGCACAGCATCGGTTTGGCCGGGCGGTTGATCGCCTATGGCGACGCCGATGTGATGATCGCCGGCGGCGCGGAAATGGCTACTACGCCGACCGGACTGTGCGGGTTCGCTGCGGCGCGGGCGCTGTCGCTGCGCAATGATGAGCCGGAGAAAGCCAGCCGCCCCTGGGATAAAGACCGCGATGGTTTTGTGTTGAGCGACGGGGCCGGGGTGGTGGTGCTGGAGGAATACGAACACGCCCGGCGACGCGGTGCACGCATTTACGCGGAACTGATCGGTTTTGGCATGAGCGGCGATGCGTACCACATGACCCTGCCGCCGCCGGATGGTGATGGCGCCCGGCGAGCGATGATTAACGCGCTGCGCGATGCGGAAATTGCCCCAGAGGCGGTCGATTACATCAACGCCCACGGTACGTCCACGCCGGCCGGGGACAAGATCGAGAGCGACGCCACCAAGACGGTGTTTGGCGACCATGCCTACCGACTGGCGATGAGTTCCACCAAGTCGATGACCGGTCATTTGCTGGGCGCAGCGGGCGGGGTTGAAGCGATTTTTGCGGTGCTGGCGCTCCGCGATCAGGTCGCGCCGCCGACCATCAACCTGGATTGCCCGGAAGAGGGCTGCGATTTGAACTATGTGCCGCACACCGCGCAGGAGCGGCGGATTCAGGTGGCGCTGTCCAACTCGTTCGGCTTTGGCGGCACCAACGGCACCGTGGCGTTCCGTGCGCTGAGTTGAGGGCGTCCATTCCACGGTTTTTCAAACGGCTTTGGCCGTGGGGATTGGCGCTGGCGTTATCCCTGTCCCTGATCTATCTCGATTACCGGCGCTTTCTGGAAACGCCGCTGCCGGTTGCCGATTCCGGCCTGACGATAGAGCTGAAACCCGGCGCTGGGATTCGCCAACTGGTTCAGCAACTGCAACGGCAACCGGGGCTGTCTCGCCCCGCCTTCTACCTGGAAGGCTACGCCCGGCTGAACGGCCAATCGTCTCGCCTGAAAGCCGGCGAGTATGCCGTAACCCCCGGTCTGACCCCGCCTGAATTGCTCGACCGGATTGTCGCCGGTCGGGTCATCCAGTATCCGCTGACCATCGTCGAGGGCTGGACCTTCCGCCAGTTGCGCCAGGCGCTGGCGGCGCATCCGAAGCTGGCCCAGACCTTGCCCGGATTGAACGACGCTGAAATCATGACCCGCCTTGGGCGTCCCGGCTTACATCCCGAAGGCTGGTTTCTGCCCGACACCTATCATTTTCCCAAGGGGTTCACCGATGAAGCGTTCCTGCGGCGGGCGCTGACCGCAATGGAGCAACGGTTAACCAAGGTCTGGGAACGGCGTGCGCCAGATGCGCCGCTGACCGATCCCTATCAGGCGCTGATTCTGGCCTCGATCATTGAAAAGGAAACCGGCATCGCCGCAGAGCGGGCCGAGATTGCCGGAGTTTTCGCCCGACGGCTGCGCCAGGGGATGCGCCTGCAAACCGATCCGACGGTGATTTACGGACTGGGCGAAGCGTTCGACGGCAATTTGCGCCGCCGGGACCTCGAAGCCGATACGCCGTACAACACCTATACCCGTCCGGGCCTGCCGCCGACGCCGATAGCTTTGCCGGGCGCGGCGGCGCTGGAGGCGGCGGTGCAACCGGCAGCCGGTGATGCGCTGTACTTCGTCGCCGATGGTCAGGGCGGCCATGTGTTTTCCCGGACCCTTGAAGAACATCATCAAGCGGTTCGGCGCTATCAGCAACGCAAGGGAGATTAACAATGGCCGGGTTGGGCGAATTTATCACTCTGGAAGGCGTCGAGGGCGCAGGGAAAACTACCCAGTTGGCGTTTATGCGCGACTATCTGCAACGGGCCGGCCTCCGGGTGGTGACGACCCGCGAACCGGGCGGCGCTCCGCTCGGCGAGGAGATTCGCAGTTTATTACTCAGCCATCGCCATGATGGGATGAGCCTGGCCGCGGAGACTCTGCTGATGTTCGCCGCCCGCGCCGAGCATTTGCACCGAGTGATTCGTCCGGCGCTGGCCCAAGGTTGTTGGGTGCTGTGCGACCGCTTTACCGACGCCACTTATGCCTATCAGGGCGGCGGGCGCGGTCTGGCGCTGGAGCGAATCGCTGCGCTGGAGGACTGGGTGCAGAATGGCTTGCAGCCGGATGGAACCCTGTTGTTCGATTTGCCGGTTACAGTCGGTCTGGCGCGGGCTGGAAAACGCAGCGCAGCGGATCGTTTCGAGCAGGAAGATCAGGGGTTTTTCGAGCGGGCGCGGGCGGCCTATCTGCAACGGGCGGCCCAACATCCTGAGCGTTACCGGGTGATCGACGCAGACCGACCGCTGGAAGTTGTGCGCACCGAAGTGGAATGCTGGCTGGCGCAGCGTCTGGAGCGTCGCTGATGGACGACCAGGTTCGATTGCCCTGGCATGATGCGCTGTGGCGACAGCTTCAGCGGCGTCGCGCCGTGGATCGTCTGCCTCATGCCGTGTTGCTGGCTGGCCCGGCGGGACTGGGCAAACGCCGCTTCGCCCGGCGATTGGCCCAGGCGCTGCTGTGTACGCTGCCGGATACGGAGGGCGATGCTTGCGGCCAGTGTCGGAGTTGCCAATTATTCCAGGCCGGCAGT
>JBDHRB010000164.1:0-5893 GCA_039807355.1 Candidatus Competibacteraceae bacterium | reverse complement strand
ATTGGGAAGATCGACCGAGTAGGAAATATACCGGCCAATTCCCGCCCATTGCTGGGTGGCGGCTTGGCTGCGCGGAACTTTCAGGGCGATTTCCGGTTTTTCTTGCGGTTTGCCGAACGTGTAATCAATGGTTTTTCCCGCGTCACAGACTTGAATCTGCTTGCCTTTTGCGGTCAGGCAGGAAAACAGGGTTTTGCCGTCCTCTGCGCATTTCGCCGAGACGCCGGTTGAAGTCATCAAGGCTGTCGTGGCGAGAATCATCATCATTCGCTGCATCAGCGACTCCAGAGTGAGCAAATTGGATGGAGTATTACAGTTTGTTCAGGGACACATGGTCTGATCGAAAGAGGGAAGACCCCGGAACAGACTGGAAGAACAGAAACAACAACTTAACGAAACCATCTTAATCGGCGTGGACACATGGATTTGGCGCTGGGTGTCCAAAACAGCCGCGCCGATCAAATCATGTGTCCAGGAAAAACCGCCGTTTGACTCCTTATATTAAGGAGTATCCGACTCCAGCGCCGACTGGATCAACCGCATCACCTCGATCATCTCCGCCTGGCCCTGGGCGAGCATCAGCCGTTCATAGACCCGCGCAATGGCGAGCGCCTTCCGCCCCGCCGGCGCATCCCGCCCCATCATCTCCACCGCCTCGACTGCCTTCCGCAACGCCTCTACATTCACATAACCGCCTGATGTACAAGGTGGGTTAGCCCGCGCCTCCTCTCCTGTTGCCAGCCAGTCCAACGAAGCGCCAGCAGCCAACGCCATACGTACTAGCGGTAAAAATGCGGGTTTATTGCGGCCTTTGATGTAGCCAACAAGTTGATCTGCGGATATACCCGCCACAGAAGCCGCATATTCACGGGTTCCTAGTTGCTGCGAAATGGTGTCGATCCGAGTTCCAAGTTCGTCAGTTCCAAGTTCGGTGTAACTTGGAACTGGAGTTCCAAGTTCTTTTTGCAGTTCCAAGTTCTCTTTTTTCTTTGCCATTCATTGTTTTACCCCTCATATCGTTCGGATCGATGGAAAAAGACGCACCGCTAACTTGGAACTAACTTGGAACTGAGTAATGCCCGCATTTTTTCGGTTGACTACCCGTAAATATGCGGGTATTTTTTATCCATGAAGTATAAAACGCCTCCTCAATTTGAACCCTCTCCCGCCCTCTACGCGGCAGCCCGCGCGGGCTTCGTGCGGCAAGGGGCTTCGTTCAATCGTTGGTGCCAAGCCCACGGTGTGCGGCGCGAGAACGCCCGGAAAGCCTTGCTTGGTACATGGCGAGGCCCCAAGGCGCAACAGCTCGTGGCGAACATTATCAAGGCCAGCGAACATGAAAGAATGGTATAGCGTTTCCGAGTTAATCCGCATGGATTTGCCGGGGATGCCCGGCACAACTCGCGGCATTGATAAGCGCGCCAAGAAAGAAGAGTGGACTGCCCGCCCCCGTTCCGGCAAGGGTGGCGGCCTCGAATACCACCTGAGCAGCCTACCCGACGCCGCCCGCAACGAGTTAGTGCGCCGCGCCCAGCCGGTTTTGCCCGCGCTGCCCGCCCCGGTCGCGGCATTGGCCCCCCGAAAATCCACTGAAGAAGCCCCCGCCGACCTCGCCGCCCGCAAAGCCGAGGGCGACGCCCAGGCCGCGTTTTTGCGCGGCGCGGCGGCGGCGCGGATGGACGCCAAGCGCGAGATTCTCCAGATGGTCGAAAATGCCCGCCGCGCCGGCGTCTCCGTCGAACCCGTGACGGTGGACTACAACGCCGGTCGGCTGGAGGTCAGCCCCGCCACGCGCCAGACCCTCCCCACGATCAGCCCCGCCAGTGTCCGGCGCTGGTCCCGACAGATCAGCGGTCACGGTCTGGCCCGTCTGGCTGGGCGCCACGGCCACCGCGCCGGAACCGGCATCATCGACACCTACCCGCAACTCGGCGCGGCCTTACGCGCCTTCCTGCTCAAGTATCCGCACGCCCAGGCCACGCGGGCGCATGAATGGCTGCGCGCCCGTTACGATCTCGACTGGAGCGCCCTGCCCGCCGAACTCGCCGGCGATGGTCCGATCCCCATGCCCAGCGTGAAAACGGTCGCTCGCTGGATCAGCCGCTGGAAAGAAGAGCACGCCGCGCTCTATGAACGCCTGCGCAACCCGGATGAATGGAAAAACCGCTACATGATCGGCTGGGGCGACGCCTCGGCGCACATCGAACGCCCTAATCAAGTCTGGGAATTCGACTCCACTCCGGCGGACGTGCTGCTGGCAGATGGACGCCACAGCATCCTCGGCGTCATCGACCTCTACACCCGGCGCGTCCATCTCCATGTCAGCAAAACCAGCAAAGCCGCCGCCGTCGCTCATTTAACGAAAAAAGCCTTGCTCGCCTGGGGCGTCCCCGACATCGCCAAGACCGACAACGGCCAAGATTACGTCTCGCAGCACCTCAACCGGATTTTTCAGGCGCTGGGCATCGAGCATCAGGTGTCCGCGCCGTTTTGCCCCTGGCAAAAGCCCCATATCGAGCGGTTTTTTCGCAGTTTCAGCCACGATCTCATCGAACTGCTGCCCGGCTATATCGGCCATTGCGTCGCGGATCGAGAGGCGTTGCGCGCCCGCCAACAATTCAGCGACCGGCTGTTCGTCAAAAACCGTGCGGTCGAGTTTTCCAGCCTGAGCGCCGCCGATCTGCAAACCTTCTGCGACCGCTGGGCCGCCGCCTACGAAAGCCGCCCCCATACCGGCCTCGGTGGACAAAGCCCACAGGCCGTCATCGCCGCCTGGCCGGAGCCGGTGCGGCGGATTGAAGATGAGCGGGTGTTGAATCTGTTGTTGCAGGAAGTGCCGGACGGCGGCTGGCGCGTGGTCACCAAGACCTACGGGATTCGCGTCGAGAACGTCGAATACCTCGGTGATGATCTGGTGGCTCACGTCGGCGAGCGGGTGCGGGTGCTGTATGACCCGGAAGAGGCTGGGTTGATTTACTGCCTGAATGACAAGGATCAGTTCATTGGCCGCGCCGAATGCGCGGAACTCACCGGCGCTTCCCGCCAAGAACTCGCTGCCCGCTGCAAGTTAGCCCAACAGCGCCGCATTCAGCAGGACACCCGCGCCGCCCGCCGCGAAGCCAAAGCCTTCTTCCCGGAAGCCGCCGCCGAAACGATCTTGCAAGCCCGCGAAGGCCGACTCGTGGTCTTTCCGCCGGGACCCCCCGCCGAAACGTACACCACGCCCGCCATTGAAGGGGCCGCGCAGAGCCTGTTGCCGCCGCCGGAGCCGAACATCCTCCCGGTCAGCGCCGAACGGCAAGAGGCGCTGCGGCAGGCCATGGCGGCCCGCGAAGCCGCCGAGGTCGCGCCGGAACGCCCGGATTTTGACAGTCCCTGGGCGCGGGTGCGCTGGACCTTCGCCCTAGTACTGAATGAAGGTCGCCCCCGCGAAACCCTCAGCGCCGAAGATCGTGCGTATGTGCGCCAGCAATACCGGATCAAGCCCAGCTTAGAACGGAGTATGCCCGGCCAATTCGACACCGAAAAACGCGAGCAGTACGAAGAATTACGCGCCTGGTTTCTTCAGGAACCCGACGCTGAAGAATCCCCCAGCCAGCAGGCTGTTGGGTAAAGCCCGACGCCGCGCCCGAAACGCGCCGCGCCGGATAACGTTTCAAATTGAAACAAAGGAAATCGCATCGTGAAAGCAAAAATCGCTCATGTCAAGAACATCGCCCGCTTGGGCGACGCCCTGGATGCCGTAGTAGACCGCTCGGACGGCACCGAGGGCATGGTGTTGGTCTACGGCGCGACCGGAGTCGGCAAAAGCACTGCCCTGGCCTATTACCTGAACCAGTACAACGCCATTTATGTCGAGGCCAGCCCGGCCTGGTCGCTCGGCTCGATGCTCTCGGCCATCACCCTGTCGATGGGCCAGATGCCCAAAGGCCGCGCCGCTGATCTGGAAAAGCAGATCACCGACGAAATGATGCAGCAAGGCCGCCCGCTGTTCATCGACGAACTCGACCACATCCTGTTGCCCGGTCAAGGCACCTCGCTGCGCATGTTGGAGGCGCTGCGTTCGATCTATGACAAGAGCCGGATGCCGGTCGTCATGTCTGGAATGGACAAGATCGACCGGAAAATCAAGCTGCGCGAGCAGCTCTCCCGGCGGGTGTTCCAGTGGGTGGAGTTCACCGACCTGGACGCCGCCGATGTGCGCATCACCGCCGACACCCTGTTGGAGTGCCACCTGGCCGATGACCTGTTGGCCGACATCGTGACCGCTACCCAAGGGCGGATGGGCCGGCTGATCCCGGTTTTGGCCGCTATCGACCGCCGGGCCAAAGGCCACGGTTGGGAAGAAGTCACCAAATCGCTCTGGGGAGGCAAGCCATGGCCCACGCATCGTTAATCCTCGCCCACATCCGCCGAGGTTTTTATGTCCCGTACCGCTGGAGCCACCAGTACGCGCCGTCCGGTGACCGACACCCGACAAAAGGTCTGGAATTCCATCCGCGTCCTCAAGCGTTTCACTTCCGCCCAGATCGAAGCTACCGCCGAAGTGGGCCAGCGCAACCTCAACACCTACATCAGGGCGCTCAGTCGCGCCGGTTATTTGGCGCTGGTTCGGCCCAGACAGAGTGGAAAAAGCCTGGGTCATGCGATCTGGCGTCTGTCCCGGGACAGCGGCCCGCAACACCCGTTGCCGCGCCGCGACGGTTCCGGGGTGTACGACCCGAATCAGGACACGCTCTACCCGTATCGGGACGAGGCCAGTGATGGACGAGAACCCGGAAGAATGGCTGGCGGCCTTGAAAACCGCCTGCGCTGACACCTCGCAAGCCGCCGTCGCCCGGCAGTTGGGCGTCTCGGCCAGCATGATCAATCAGGCCCTGAAAGGGGCCTACAAAGGCGATTTAAGCCGCCTGAAAACCCTGGTTGAAGGGCGTTTGCTCAACCAGACCGTGGCCTGCCCAGTGGCCGGCGACATCCCCAAACAGAAGTGTTTAGAGCATCAGGGGCGCAATTCGCGCATGGCGACGGTGAATCCGTTGTTCTCCCGGCTGTATCGGGCCTGCCGCTCCGGCTGCCCGCATTCCAAGCTACCCAAGGAGTATTGAGATGACTGCTCTTCCTATTCCGTCCAACCTCACCGCCCCACTGCCGGCCAGTCTCGTTCAGCCGCGCCGTCGCCGGCCCTTGGCCGTCTCTCTGGCACTGCATCTGCCGGCGGACTATCCCATGATCGATCTGGCGCAGTTGCTCGGCCAAATGAGCCGTCATCTGCGCGGGCACTGGGACTATCGCCACGGGACTTATCACGTCTATTCCGCCGAGGCCGTTGCTGCCGAGGCCGACCGGGAGAACCGCCCATGAGCCGCGCTGCTGTCCTGAATCGGACCCAAAACGGCATTGCCCAGCGCGGATTGCCGCCACGCCCGCCGTTCCCGAACGCCCCGGAACTGAAAACCCACGCGCCGACCCCGACGCCCTGGCCGCTGGAGGAGACGGACATTGACCTGCCCGACGATCCGCCGCCGCCCCCACTCCCGGCCTGGGCGGAAGACCCGCTCTATCTGGGCAGCGTCACCGTCACGGAGCGCGGCGTGGTCGGTCCGGTCAGCCTCGACGTGCTGCTGACAACGGACGGTTGCCATCTGGAGTTGGGGCCGTTTGGGCTGGACCGTGATGCCTTGCGCCGGCTGCTGCGGCTGTGCCAGGTGTTGAGCGCTTTAATCGGCCATGACCGGCGGCCAGCGACGCGAACCTGCGCGGATCTGGCGCGGGGCGGTCTGGGTGAAGGGGAGGGGCGGCCATGAGTATGACCACCTCATTTACCCCGGAAGAAGACGCCCGGATAGTGGAACTGTACCGCGCCGGGGCGTTTATAGCCGCGATGGCCCGCGAG
>JBDHRB010000163.1:0-5908 GCA_039807355.1 Candidatus Competibacteraceae bacterium | reverse complement strand
TCGGTCTGGGTCAACAGGCGCATTTGCACCGGGGCGGCGGGCGTCGCGCCGGGCGTGGTTTGCAGGGTAAAGCGCGTCACCAGGCCGGTCGATTCGCGCCCGCCTTCGGGATTGATGTCGCGGATGAAGTCGATTTTCTGCCCGGCGAAATCCGCCAGCAGCGGCGCATTGCCTTTACGCGCCAAGGCCGAAATCAGGTAGGACTTGCCGGACTGGCTGGGGCCGAAAACGCCAGCGCACATCGGGCGCTGCGCCGCCTGATCCAAGCGCCGGGCCTGAGCGGTGAAGCGGCGGAATTCTTTGGTCAAACCGGCTTTTTCCTGGCCGACCCGGTCGGGATGTTCGTCGATCCAGCTCAGGAAGCCGTTGCCGACCTGCTCCAACTCACGGCACAGGGCGCTGAGTTGATCGCTGGACGCCACCGGGCCTGCCGGTTGCGGGAGGGGCGCGGGCGACGGTTCAATCTGCGCGGGTTGCGCAGCCGGAGCGGGTGTTTCAATCCGGGCGGGTTCGGGCGGAGGCGTTGCGGGAACCTGTGGCGGCGTTATTTTTTCTGGAGCGGGCGGCGCTGGCGAATCCGGGGCTGCCGGTTGCGCATCATCGCTGACCTCGACGCCAAAATGACTGGCCAGCGCCGCCAGGCCGCCAGCAAAACCCTGACCGAGCGCCCGGAATTTCCATTCCGCGCCGCGCCGGTACAGTTCGCCCATGATGATCGCGGTTTCGGTCAGGCCGGCGGCGTCCAGGGTGAAACTGGCGATGCCGGTGCGACGCTCGCCGTCGCGCAGTTCCAGCCGCACCTGGCGCAGGGCGGCGAAGGTCTCTCCAGCGGGCGCATCCAGAGTGACGGTAAAAGCGACCCGGGCAATCGCGGCGGGTAGTTCCGCAAGACGCACTGCGAAGCGTCGGCCTTCCTGTTCGAGCTGGATGCCACCGCCGGCCAATTCCGGCTGATTGTAGAAAATGAAATCGGCATCGCTGCGCACCTGACCGTCAACGGTCAAGGCAAAGGCGCTGGCGTCCAGCGTCCAGGGACCCTCGGCGGGTTCCCAGCTCAAGTCCAGATCAACCTGCTCGATGCCGGGCGTTTTCTGGCTCAGGGAAACGTTTTGACCGGCCTGGAATGTCAACACAGCGGGTTCCCTCCAATCAGGAGCGGTACAGCGATTTTGTTCAGTTGCGGAAAAACGCTACCGGTTTAAAAGCGTCGCCACGACCACCAGCCCCAGCGCTGCAACCAGCGCGGTGAGTATCCAGCGCCGCCGACGCAGATAGTGCTGGCGATCCACCCAGCGGCCCAGCAGGGCGTTACCGTCCTGCAACGCCACCAACCGGCTGCCCGGTTGCCGACTCTGGCAATACAACTGGACGAGTAGCGGTTGCTTCGGGGTAGTGCGTCGACCCGGCGGCGCTTCGATCAGCACATCGCCGAGCGGGCCGGGGTCTGGCGGGTCGAAACCTTCAACCGTCATCAGCCAGCCGGGCGAGCTGTTCACCGCCGCTGGCGTCAAGCGTGTACGGATCGGGGCGCTTTCCAGCAGCAGGCGGTTAGCGTCCACTACGCGCCGCGTCGTCGAGTGATGCAGCCACGCCAGCAAACCGCCCAGCGAAACCACCATCACCAGCACGATCCCGCCAATCAGCGCCAGCAACAGAAAATCGCCCAGCGTGTCGCCATGCAGGGCCGAAGCCATGGCGAACAGCATCATCCCGGCCATCGGCAGAAAGGTCAGCAAACTCAACCCGCGCAACAGGCGTCGCTGCGCGGCCCAATATTTTTGCAGGGCGGGATGAAGCGGGATATTTGTTGCGTCAGTCATGCCGGGGTTCAGGATTAGCGGCGCGGCGCATCGCCCGGCCAGGTGGAAATGGAAAAAATGCCGGTATCCAGCCAGTAACCGTATTCATCCTTGAGCGTCTGCAATTTCAACAGCACCACGCCGGTCGGCTGCTGATTACCGTCGGCATCGGCCACCGCGGCGATCTTGAAATCCAGATCGACATTCTCCTCGGTGGAGCGCTCCAGGGTCACCTTGAGCGGCAACGCCTTGGTGCGGGCGTCCTGGGGATGGGCAAAGGTGATCCGATACAGCGGCGAGGCCGGCCAGCGCTCGACGTTGAGTTGGCGGAAGCCGAGAAATACCGGGGCATAAAAATCAAAGGTCGCCTCCGGCAAGCGGGTCTTGCGATCCTCCAGCTCCAGATTGGCGAACAGCACGTCATCCTGCTTCAAGCGCCCGGTTTGTTGCAGCACGCCGACAAAGCGGGCGGTGGATTTCATCCCCAGCTCGCGGCTGCGCAGGTTGAACTTGTACAACTGCCCTTCCGACAAAGCGCAGACCATCGCCCCGACCGCTGCGGTGGTTTTCGGATCGGTCAACCGCCCGCCGACCGAACGGAACGGATACCAGTCGCCGATCCGGTAGGTATGCAGACTGACAATCCGGTCCGGCGGAACCGGCAACTTGGCCAAAATCGCCGCCTGCACCGCCGGCAACCGACACGGCCGCCCGGAAATCAGCAGGTAGTCGCAATCATAGAGATAAGCGACTTCGCACAGGTCGCTGAGGACTTGGCCGAGAATCCGCCGCACTGTCGTATCAATCGCCAGCATGGTGGTGGAAAACGCCACTTCGGCCAAGGCGAAACCCTGACCGCCGGCAGCGCGCACCGCCTCTTCGAGAAACGCCGTGACCTGTTCATGCGGCCCGGCGTCCAGCGGGTAGACATCGGCCAGCTTGAGCGTAACCGCTTCATTGCCGGCGCTGAGATCGGCGTTCTCATAGCGTTGCAACATGGCCAGCGCCAGCGGCAAGGCGACTTGACTGGCAAACTGGCGGCGCAAGGTACGCTCGCGTTCCGCTTGATCGCCGCGATTGGCCCCCAGCAAGCGCGCCAGCAATTCCTCGGCGCTGGCGACGCCGCTGTGACGAATCGCGTCGAGCAGCGCCGGCAACACGTTGCGCTCGATCAGCCCGCACAGCACATCATCGCCAGCGATGTTGAAGCCTTCGCGGAATTCCTGGGTTGGGCGCAGCGCGGTGCCGCCTTCCAGTTGATAGGTGGCGATGATTAGATCGGTGGTGCCGCCGCCGATGTCGATACTGGCCAGACGCAGGCTGGGGGTTTCGCCATAGCCTGGCCGAACCCGCCCGAAAATCTGGAAAAACAGCGCCGCATCGCCCTGAAAGTTGTGTTTGACCTCGTTGTAGAGAAAAACGATCTGCGTGCCGGTGGCTTCGTCCCACTGCATGAACGGTTCCGGGGCCTGCGCTTCATCCAGACCCAGCGCCCGCCAGGTCAGGCGCAGCGCCGTATTCACCCGCCGCGCAAACAGCTTGCGCTCGGCCAGCGGCATGGCGGTCGGCAGGGTCAGAATCACCCGGCGCAACCGGCGCGGCGCTTCGGCATAGACCCGTTCGGAGCGGCGGGCCGGGGAATTGGCCTGAACGAAGGCTTGCAGCAATACCTCGGCGACGAAGAAACTCATCAGCGCCCCGCGTGAGAACAGGGCGGCGACCGCTGGCGGCTCGCCCGGCACCAGTTCCTCGCCATCTTCGCGCAGATGACCGACAAACGGGCCGGTAGTGACCGGGCCGCTGTCGCCGTTGTCCGCGCCGGGGTTAAAGCGCCAGGCGTGATAGCGCGGGTCGGTGTCCCACAGATAGCGCTTGGGGCTGGACAGACCGGAGCCGCCCTCAGCGCCATGGCTGAAACGGGACAGGGCTTGCGCCTCGAAACCGATCCGGGTCACGGTCGGCCAGAGAAAGGCGCTGTTCCGTCCGCTGCGCCGGGATAATTTTTCGTCGCCGAAGGCGCTGCGAGCAAATTCGATCCGGCTGGGAAACGGCTCGTTGTAGACCTGTTCCGGGCGGCTCAGATCGCGCAGTTCCAGCCGATAGCTGTCGTTCATATCCACCGGCGCGTCGCCGCTGGTCTCCATCAACATCCCGCAGGTGCGGGAATTGCCGATATCCAGCACCAAATCGACATCCACCGGTTGATTAAGCCGGGCGGTCGGGCCGTCATCGACGAAGGTGAAGCGCAGACGCGGCGGGCGCACCGCCTGCCGGAGCAGGGTCAACACGGTCAGCCAGGCGGCCTGGGCGTCCGGGCTGGCGCGCAGCTCGGCTTCGTCCACCCGACGTGGCGCACGCCGCCGCTGTTCGTAGGCGAGAAACTGCTGATGCAGCCATTCCCGCGTCCATTCCTGTTCCAGAAAGGCCGCGGTGTCTTCCTCGGCGTCGCTCAGGGCGAATTCCTCGCCGGACTGCATGTCCTGCGGGCTGGGCGCGAGATAGGGCCGGCCTTCGCGGGTCGGCAGCAACTGGGTGTCAAAGGCCAGGGTCACCCGGTGGGTGTAGCCTTCGGCGTCCGGGGCGGGCAATTCCAGCAAGCGCGCCCGCGCCCAGTTGATCGGCCCATTATCGAAACGATGTTCGCCATCCGGGCGGCGTTCGCGGATACGCAGGAAAGGCAGGGGAATCCACGCCGCATTAAAAATGGCCGCAGCTTTAGCGGCGTTCAACGAATAGACCTGTTCCGGCTTGACCGTGCGGCCATCGCGGCTGGCGAACTGACCGCTGGCATCGTCGGCATACAGGCAGGTCAACAACGGACGCCCGTCTGCGCCCTTCTCCAGCGCAAAGGCCCGGGAAAGTCGGGTTTCGTGCAGATTGAAGCCGAAATCCAGAAACTGAATGGCGGTGTTCGGAATCAGGTTGACGCACGCGCCGAACGGCCTGAGTTTCGCCAGCATGTCGCTCTCCTTCGTCCACTCAGTCGCTTAACGGGCCGTCTCGCGTTGCACGCGCAGTAACCGCTCCATCAGTTGTTCGATTTCCGCTTCCAGGGCGGCGCGTTCCTGCTCGGACTGCACCGCACGCGCCTCCAGTTGATTCTGCAAATCGGCGCTGACCTGGCGGGCGGCCTCCAACTGCTGACGCAAGGTTTGCAGTTGCTGTTCCGCGCCGCTGTTCGCTTCGCTGGAATTGATCGCCACCTGATTGAGCAGCGAACGGCGCTCGGCTTGCACCCGTTCAAGCTGCCCCTGCAAGGCGTGCCGTTCTTCCTCCCAAGCGGCGCGTTGCCCGCGCAATGCGCTAATTTCCGCTTGCAGTTGCCCCACCTGCCGCTCGCTGTCTGCGGTTCCGCTGCCGCCGCCCTGTTTTTTTTGCAGGGCCAGATCGTCCTCCAGCGCATTCATCTGAATCTGCAAGGCCAGCCGCTCGCGTTCCCAGGTTTCCTGTTGCTGATCGAGGCGGGCGCTCAACTGCGTTTTATCCCGACGCAACCCCTGCGTCTGTTCATCGAGTTGGCTGTTCAACAACAACAGATTCTGCCGCTCCTCCGCCCATTCCGCGCTCTTTTGCGCAAGCTGATCCTGCACGGCCAGTCGCTGCTGATCGAGTTGCTCCAAAGCCTCGCGCAGTTGCGTCACCTCCTGCTGCTGGGTTTGCAACTGCTGCTCGCCGCGCGCCTTGAACTCGGCGAACTGGCGTTCCTGCTCGGCGTAACGCTCGCTGGCCTCGGCCAAATCGTTTTCCAGGCGCTTCTGCCGGGTCATCAGGGTTTGGCGACCCTGATAGCTCTTCGACTGTTCCTCCAGCAAGGTGCTGTGCAACTCGCTATTTTGCGCCTGGGTTTCGCTCAACTCGGTCTGAAGCTGTTCGTATTTGCCGCGCAAGGTCTGGTAAAGGAGCAGATAAATCAGCACGCCGCCGATAATCAGCCCGGCGACCGCCGCCCCAATCATCAAATAAACCATGTCCGCCATGATGCGCAATCCACTCGTTCAATTGATTTTTATGCTGTCCCGGAAGGGCGCTGCGCTTATGATCTTTAAAAATTTAATCCGGTACACTTCGGGGCGATTCCACCCGCGCCAGAGGAACCGACCATGCCGCGC
>JBDHRB010000162.1:0-5928 GCA_039807355.1 Candidatus Competibacteraceae bacterium | reverse complement strand
CGCACTGGACTGGCCCCAGGCCAAACCGTGCGGGCGGTGGAAGACGGTTTGCTGGCGGTGACCCCGCAGGCCTTCCGGCAAAATGCGCATCACTGGCTGATTCTGCATGGCCGGTATCTCTGCACCGCCCGTCAGCCACGCTGCGCGGAATGCCCGATCCGCGATCTTTGTGAATATCCCGATAAAAGTGAGGCGCTGTAAATGTTTGGCAATGACCGCAACAGCCTGCGGCGGTATTACTGCACGGCGTGGGACAAGGCGCAGTCTGGGCAAACCCTGGAGCCGCTGGAACAACTGATCGTCGGGGTAATCCGCGAACATCCTGAATATCAGCCGGCGCTGACCCGCGCCGAGACGACGCTGGAGCGCGAATACCTGCCGGAAATGGGCGAGACCAATCCTTTTTTGCACATGGGGATGCACATCGCCCTTCAGGAGCAACTGGGCAGTCAGCGCCCGGCTGGCATCGTCGAAATCTATCAGCGCCTCTGCCGGCGCTTGGGCGACCGTCATGCCGCTGAACATCAAATGATCGAGTGCCTAGGGGAAACCCTGTGGGAGGCGCAGCGCCGTGGCGCGGAACCGGACGAGCGGGCGTATCTGCGACGCCTGCGGCGGCTGTGAGCGGCGTTAATCAACTTCAAGCAGGCGCTCGATCATCACCCCGGCCAGCATCACCCCGAATAAGGCGGGCAGGTAAGAAATCGTGCCATTCACCGCACGGGGTCGGCCCGGCGTAGCATCCCCAAGCGGTTGATGCGGCAACGCCGGACGGCGCGGCTCATCGCTGTAGACGACTGGATAATTCAGCGGCGCGCCCAGTTCCCGTAACTTCCGCCGCAATTCACGGGCCAGCGGACACATCTGGGTCTGATTGAGCAGTGCGATTCGCACCCGGCGCACATCCAGGCAATTCCCCGCCCCCAAAGCGGAAATCACCGGCACGCTGTGACGATGACAGGCCGCAACCAGCGCCGCCTTGCAGGCGATGCTGTCGATGCAGTCCGCGACAAAGTAATAGAGCGCAGCGCCTACCAGCGCCTCCGCCGCTTCGGGACGCAAAAATTCGTCGATCAGGGTCAATTCCAGCGACTGGTCAATATCGCGCAGCCGCTCGGCCATCACCGCGACCTTGGGCCGGCCCAGGGTGGAATGCAGGGCGACAAGCTGACGATTCAGATTGGACGGGGAAACCACATCGTGATCGAGCAGGGTCAAATGGCCCACTCCAGCGCGGCCCAGCGCCTCGGCGGCATGACCGCCCACCCCGCCCAGTCCGGCCACCAGCACCCGCGCCGCACGCAGCCGGGCCAAGCCGTCCGCGCCAATCAGAATCTCAGTACGGGCTTGCGGGGAGGACATCGGGCAACTGGAACAGTCGGCAGGCGTTGGTGGTGGTGGCCGCAGCGATTTCTGCTGGATCAACGCCGCGCAATTCGGCAACGCAGTCCCGCACTTCCGCGAGAAACGCCGGTTCGTTACGTTCGCCGCGATGACAACTGAGCGGCTGATCCGGGGCGTCGGTCTCCAGCAGGAATCCATCCAGCGGCAGATAACGAATCAGACTGCGCAAGCGGGTGGCGCGAGGATAGGTGACCGGGCCGCCAAAACTGAGCAGGATGCCCAAGTCCAGTAGTCGTCCGGCCTGATCCTCGCTGCCAGAAAAACTATGCACCATGCCGCGCACCCCGGCGAAGCGCCGCAACAGCTTGATCACCTGATCCACCGCATGGCGGGCGTGGATCACTACCGGCAGATCATGGCGGCGGGCCAAGCGTAATTGCCCGGCGAAATACTCGGCCTGGGCGTCGGGGTCCAAATCCGGCAGGTAATGATCCAGCCCGCATTCGCCAATCGCAACCGGACGCTCCCGGCGCAACCAGTCCGCCAGCGCATCGAGATGTTCCGGGCGATGTTCGGCCAAATAGGCCGGATGCAGACCATAACAGGGATACAGACCGGGATATTGCGCGGTCACCGCCTTGAGTTTCGGCCACAGCCGGGTGCTGACCGCCGCCAGCACCTGGGCGATCACCCCGGATTGCCGCGCCCGCTGGTAGGCGGCGGCGCGGTCGGCGTCGAAGCTGGCTTCGTCGAAATGGTTATGGCAATCAATCAGGTTGGGCATGATGCGCCGCGCTCAGGCCAGGACGATCTGGACGTTGGCGGCGCGGCCAAACACCGAGGAAGGCGTAATCCCGAACATGTTGCGGAACGCCCGGCTGAAATGCGACGAATCCGCAAAACCGGCGCCGAGCGCAGCATCGGTCAGCGTCTGGTTTTTCGACACCAGCGCCGCGACCACCCGCATCCGGTGCCATTGGCGGAAGCGGCGAATCGGCACGCCGACTTCTTCCTTGAACAAATGCACCAGCCGGGTCGGCGACAGGCTGACCACCTCGGCCAGTTCGTTCATCGAATAACTGTGGGTTAAATCTTCCTTCATCAGCCGGATCACCTTCTGAATGCGCCCATCGAGCGGTTGCGGGCGCTGTTCCGGATCCGGCGGCGGAATCAGCCGATCCAGCAAGTCGTGAATCGCCGCAGCATCCGGCTGGCGTTGCCATGCCTCATGCAAGGCCGCCAGCACCTCGGCCTCGTGGGTCAGACCATACAGACATTGCCACTCGCCATCGAGCATGGCGTTCTGGATCGCCGGATAATCCGGCCCTTCCGGCTCGATGAACAAAATCGCCATGACCGCGCCGCCAACCTGGATTTCGTGGAGACAGCCGGGCGGCACCAACACGCTCCGGCATTCCCGCCAGCCGCTGCTTTCGCTTTCCAGCACCCGGAACGGCCGGTCGATGCCCACGCACAGCGCCGCCGAACCGAGCCGGTGTTCGGAAATATCCGGCAGGCGGCCCATGAAAAAGCCGCGATTTTGCCAAACATACAGCTTGTTCAAGGCGATAGCCCTTTTTGGAATCGTTATTCAGGGAACTTTGAACAGTGTAGTTCCCCCCTGGGGGGTTCGCCAGTATTCCGGCGGAACCGCGCCTTGAAGGAATCCATGGATGGATGACGACCGCGCCGGTTGAAGAAGGTGTTGCGTAGAGGCTTGGACTCGCCCGCCTCGATGTGAGGGTGTGGCGAGACCACCCGGCGCACGCCGTCCGGCGGCGTTTGATGATTCCGTTGCGCCATTTTTCGCGCTATCCTCTTCAACGGGTTAGGGTATGCGGTTAGGTCAAGAAGACTTGGAAGAGCCTGTAAAACCCGCCGGGCGGAAGTTGCGAAAGCACTAGGGGTGGTAGGCCCCGAAGTTACGTGCGTGGAGTGGCAAAGCCCACCTGTCGGTACGCTGGCGGGGCTACGAGGAAGCGCGAATGCGCCAGACGAATGAGCCTCGTCAGGAGCGAGGTGAAATTCAGTCATGGCGCAACTCCAAAACGTAAATCCTGCTACACTGAGCGTTCGCGGCATTATGCCAGTCTCCCGCGCCGCGCCCATCCTGGTGAATTTTCTATCTATCCGCCGCAGACTGGCGCCGAATTCCGGCGGTCGGCGGATGTTGCCTTAAATCTTTGGAGTCTCATGTCGTTTGCTTCCCTTGGATTGTCCGACGCCCTGGTTCGCGCCGTCACTGAACGCGGCTACAGCGCACCCACCCCGATTCAGCGCCAGGCGATCCCCGCCGTGCTGTCCGGCGGCGATTTACTGGCCGGCGCACAGACCGGCACCGGCAAAACCGCCGGTTTTACCCTGCCGATCTTGCAGCGTCTCGCCACCGATCAGCGCAACAGCGCCCACGCTGGCGGTCGCGCCCCGATCCGCGCCCTGATCCTCACCCCGACCCGCGAACTGGCGGCGCAAGTCGAGGAAAGCGTCCGTGAATACGGCAAATATGTGAATCTCAAGTCGCTGGTTCTGTTTGGCGGCGTCGGCATTCAACCGCAGATCGAACAGTTGCGTCGCCGCGTCGATATTCTGGTGGCCACGCCGGGCCGTTTGCTCGATCACGCCGGCCAGCGCACCGTCGATCTGTCCCGGGTCGAGGTGCTGGTGCTGGACGAAGCCGACCGGATGTTGGATATGGGCTTCATTCACGACATCAAAAAAGTTCTGGCCCTGCTGCCCAAGCAGCGGCAGAACTTGCTGTTTTCCGCCACTTTTTCCGATGAAATCCGCACCCTGGCCGACAGCCTGCTCAATCGTCCGGCGTTGATCGAAGTCGCCCGGCGCAACGCCCCGGCGGAAGCGGTGACTCAGCGCATCCATCTGGTGGATCGGGAGCGCAAGCGCGAATTGCTGGCGCATTTGATCCGGGAAAACCGCTGGCGGCAGGTGCTGGTGTTCACCCGCACCAAGCACGGGGCTAATCGCCTGTCCGAACAGTTGACCAAGGGCGGAATTGCCGCGCTGGCTATTCACGGCAACAAGAGCCAGTCGGCGCGCACTCATGCCCTGGCCCAGTTCAAGAGCGGCGCACTGCCGGTGTTGGTCGCCACCGACATCGCCGCCCGGGGCATTGACATCGTGGAATTGCCGCAGGTAGTCAATTTTGAATTGCCCAACGTGCCGGAAGATTACATTCACCGGATTGGCCGCACCGGTCGCGCCGGGGCCAACGGCGAGGCGGTTTCCCTGGTCTGCGTTGATGAGCATAAGCTGCTGGCGGACATCGAAAAAGTATTGAAACGTTCGCTGCCCCGGGAAGTGCTGCCCGGCTTTGAACCGGACCCGCGCATTCCCGCCGAGCCGATCCCGAATGGCCGTAATCGCGCTTCCCAGTCCGGGCGCGCTATGCCGTCGAGAAGTTCGGCTCCGGCCCGCTCCGAATCGGCCCGCTCCAGTCATCCGCGCAATCCGTCTTCCGGCTGGCGCAGCCCGGCGCATTCCCGTCCCAGCGAGCGGCGCAGCGCGGTGCGCGGTCCGGCGTAATTGGCGTCATGGCAAATTTCCTGAGTGTTTGGGTTGAATTGTGCAAAGCGCATTGGTCAAAATGGGGCGAAAATAAACCCTGAGATCAAATGAGTCGGCGCACCGCACCCCACCACCTGTAGGAGATCGGCCATGAGTGATGTTGATCCCATCATCGGTAATTGGTATCGCAATCAGGAAACCAATAACGATTTTGAAGTCGTTGCCCTCGATGAAGACGCACAGACCATTGAAATCCAATATTTTGATGGCGAAATCGAAGAGCTGGATCTGGATGCCTGGTACGACTTGCCGATTGAGGGGATTGAAGCTCCAGAGGACTGGTCCGGGCCTTTTGACGAACTGGAAGCGGATGACCTGGGCTACGAAGAGGATGCGGACGACATCAGCGATGAGGACGATCTGCTGGCGGATCGGGAGGATTGAACGCCGGATGTAGACCCGTCCGGCGCTCCAGACTTCACCGCTCCTGACGGGCCCGGGCGAAGGCTTCGGCCAGTGCGCCCGGACGCGGCTCCGGCTTGGAGGCAGGACGCGCTTTCTGTTCCTGCCGCTCGCGCCGCTGAGGAGGCTCGGCTTTCCGAGCTGGCGCATCGCTCGCCGGCTCGCTCAAGCGCAGGGTCAACGCAATGCGCTGACGCGGCGCATCCACCTCCAGCACCTTGACCTTCACCACCTGACCGGCCTTGACCACTTCGCGGGGGTCTTTGACAAAGCGGTCCGCCAGCGCGGAAATATGCACCAGCCCGTCCTGATGCACGCCGATGTCCACAAACGCCCCGAAGTTGGCGACGTTAGTCACCACGCCCTCCAGCACCATGCCCGGCTGTAAATCGGTCAGCTTCTCCACGCCGTCCTTGAACGCGGCGATCTGAAATTCCGGGCGCGGATCGCGGCCCGGCTTTTCCAGTTCCGCCAGAATGTCGCGCACGGTGGGCAAGCCAAACCGCTCATCAATAAAGCGGGTTGGTTCCAGGGTCTGGAGAAACGCCGCGTTGCCGAGAACGTCATGCAGGCCGCGCCCGCTGCCGGCCAGAATGCGCT
>JBDHRB010000161.1:0-5931 GCA_039807355.1 Candidatus Competibacteraceae bacterium | reverse complement strand
GCTTCGCGCAACGCCTCGCCGGCCCGGTCAATGTCCGCGTCGGCGGCGCGGGCCAGACCGCACACCGTGCTGTCCTTGACCGCCCGCGCCACCGCCTGCACCGCTGCAAAGTCACCGGGGCTGGCAATGGGAAACCCGGCTTCGATGACGTCCACTTTCATCCGCTCCAGCATTTTGGCGATGCGGACTTTTTCTTCCTTGGTCATCGACGCGCCGGGGCTTTGTTCGCCGTCGCGCAGGGTCGTGTCAAAAATAATCAATGAGTTCATGCGGCGCTCTCCGGTCAGGTGCGTCCGCCGCGCCGGAATCACACAGCGGGCGGATTTAAGGATAGCGATTATGGCGATTTTGCCCGGTTTGTCAGCCAAATCTTCCGCGATGACCGCCGATCACAGCCGCTACGGCAAATGCCAGGGGTTTCCAGAAAGCGGTTTTTGTGTGTTTTAATCGAAAAAGGACAGATTTTTACCCGCGATCCGGGAAACTGACTGGAGGACCCCTGCCATGCCTCGACTGAAGCTGGGCGCTGCCTATCGCGGCGACCGTTCCTGTACGTTCACTCTGTGGGCACCCTTGCTGAATCAGGCCGCGCTGCATCTGGTGGCTCCCGAGCAGCGGCTGATTCCGATGAGCCGGGATGCACGCGGTTACTGGCGGGCCACCGTCAACGACATCGACCCCGGTGCGCTGTATTTCTATCAGTGGAATGGCGAAACCGACCGCCCCGATCCCGCCTCCCACCGGCAGCCGCAGGGCGTGCATGGCCCTTCTGAAGTGGTCGATCACGCTTTTGCCTGGAGCGATGCCGACTGGCAAACGCCGCCGCTGCCGCAGTGGGTGATTTACGAACTGCATGTCGGGACGTTCACTGCCGAGGGAACCTTCGCGGCGATCATTCCCCGTCTGGCGGAATTGCGCGAACTGGGGGTGAACGCGCTGGAATTGATGCCGGTCGCCCAGTTTCCCGGCGAGCGCAACTGGGGTTATGACGGCGTTTATCCATTCGCCGCGCAACAGTCCTACGGCGGCGTCGAAGGCTTGAAGCGCCTGGTGGACGCCTGCCACGGTGAGGGCTTCGCAGTCATCCTCGACGTGGTTTACAACCACCTCGGCCCGGAAGGCAATTATCTTTGGGGGCTGGGAACCTACTTTACCGACCGTTACCGCACCCCATGGGGCGATGCGGTCAATTACGACAGCCCGCACAGTCCCGGCGTGCGCGAGTATGTGGCGGAAAATGTCCGCTACTGGTTCGAGACCTGCCACTGCGACGCGCTGCGCCTCGATGCCGTACACGCCATTTACGATTTCAGCGCCCGGCATATCCTGGCCGAGCTGGCTGAAGTTGCGGCGGATTGCGGGCAACGTTTAGGGCGTTCTTTCCACCTGATCGCCGAAAGCGACCTGAACGATCCCCGGCTGATTCGTTCCCCGGCGCTGGGCGGTTACGGGCTGGATGCGCAATGGAGCGATGATTTCCACCATGCGTTGCATACCGTATTGACCGGCGAGCGCCACGGCTATTACGAAGATTTCGGTGCGCTGGAATCCTTGGCGCAAGCCTACCGCCAACCCTTCGTCTACGCCGGAAACTACTCGGCGCACCGCCAGCGTTTTCATGGCGCCGACGCCTCGGACTGTCCGGCCTGGCGCTTCGTCGTGTGCAGCCAGAATCACGATCAGGTCGGCAACCGGGCGCTCGGCGAGCGGCTGTCGGGTCTGTTGCCGTTTCCGGCGTTGAAACTGGCGGCGGCGGCAGTGCTGTTATCGCCCTATCTGCCGTTGCTGTTCATGGGCGAGGAATACGGCGAGCCGCGCCCATTCCCGTATTTCATCAGCCACGGCGATCCGGCGCTGATCGAAAACGTTCGCGCCGGACGCAAACAGGAATTCATGGCCTTTCACGCCACTGGCGAAGCGCCCGATCCGCAAGCGGAATCGACCTTTGCCGACGCGAAACTGCAATGGGAATTGGGTAAAACCGGACGACACGCTCAGTTACGCGCTTTTTATCAGGAACTATTGCGCTTGCGGCGGGAACTGCCGGCGCTG
This sequence comes from Candidatus Competibacteraceae bacterium, assembly GCA_039807355.1. GTDB lineage: Bacteria > Pseudomonadota > Gammaproteobacteria > Competibacterales > Competibacteraceae > UBA2383. The sequence continues at coordinate 3,879 of JBDHRB010000161.1, read as the reverse complement.
GCCCATCTCGACTGCGCCAGCCTGAGCGGAACGCTGATCGCGCCGACCGTGTTGGAAGTGCGGCGCTGGTGCAATGAAAACCGCGTCGCCCTCTGGATGAATTTCGCCGCTGCGCCAGCGACCGTCACCGTTCAAGCAGGGATTGGAAGCTGGCGCAAACAACTGGATGCTGCTGATTCGCGCTGGGGCGGCGAGGGTTCCGCCCTGCCAGCGCAGTGGGACGATGGCCTGACGCCCCAGACCCTGATCTTGCCGGCTTACGCTGTAGCCATGTACGTCAGCGGCGTCGGCTGACCGCCATGCGTTGCTCCTCTTTTCCTACTGCTAGAGAGCTTTAATTGATGTCCACCCGCGAACCGCACGCTTCCTCACCGGAGGCCACGCTCGGCCTGCTGTTTGATCCCGCAGCGGAAGCCGAGGTGCGTCACCGCCTGCTGCCGCTGTTGGCGGATCGCCCGGCACAGGCTGCGCCCTATCGTCGCAACGCTCTGCCCGACTGGCCGGCGGGCGCAACCATCCTGACCTATCTCGACGACCCGGCCCTGGCGGAATTCATCCCCGAAGCGATAACCCGGCAATGGAGTATCGGCTTGCTGCCGCATCCAGGATTGATTCAGGCCCGGCGTTGTTTTGGAGTAACCCGCCGCCTGGATCGGGCGCTGGAGGATGCGCTGAACAGCCAGATTCAACGAGTGGATCTGCTCTGCTGCAATCAGCGTCCGGTGTTCAACTCAGTGGTCATCGGTAACGCCCTGTCCTTGAGCAGCGGACAAACTCCCGGCTTTCGCAGCCGACTCCGACAGTTTCTGCACACCCTGCAATCCGGGTTCCGCGCCCTGAAACTGGCCCCCTACACCCTGACCACCGGCAAGGACAAGAGCCTGGCGACCGCTGCGCTTGGCATGGTCATGGTCAAGGAAAGCAGCGCCTCGCGGCTGTTTCAGCGGGTGGTCGCTGACACCGGCAGCAACGACGGCATGCTCCATGCGCTGATTCTCGCCCCGCGCAGTCGAATGGAGATGCTGCGCTTCCTGCTGACTTCACTGTTCCTCAATGGCCCACGGAAAAAGCTGCCGCCGTTCATGGGCCATATCAAAACGGCGGCGCTGCACATCGCCAGCCCCGAAGCACTGGATTACTGGCAAGATGGGGTCTGGATCAGCGCCCGCCAACTGGAATTAAAAATCGCGCCCAAAGCCTTGCGCCTGCGTCCGGGCCGGCATCTGGAGTTCCGCGAGGAAGCGCCGCAGACCAAGGAGATTTACAAGGCGCAAAGCCTGCCGGTCGGCGAAGCGCGAATGGCGCTGACCAGTCAACACCTGCCCTGGCTGCACCGCGCCAGCACTGAAGAATTTAAGGAGCTGTATCTGGCGCTGCGCGATAACGCCCGCCCCTCCTCGGCCTATCTGACCCTGATGGTGTTATCGACGCTGCTGGCCACTCTGGGCCTGTTCGCCAATTCCGCGCCGGTGATTATCGGAGCGATGATCCTGGCCCCGCTGATGGCCCCGATCATTTCACTGGCCATGGCCTTGGTGCGTCAGGACCGCGATCTGCTCACCGGCAGTCTGAAAACCCTGGGCCTGGGTCTGTTGCTGGCGCTGGGTTGCGGGGCGCTGATGACCGGGGTGATTCCCCTGGACTCCGTGACCGGCGAAATCGCCGCCCGCCTCAATCCGACCCTGCTTGATCTGGGCGTGGCGGTGCTTTCCGGGATCGCCGGCGCTTACGCCCACGCCCGCGAAGAAGTCGCCCGCAGTCTGGCCGGCGTAGCCATTGCCGTCGCCCTGGTGCCGCCCTTGGCGGTCTCCGGTATCGGCATCGGTTGGGGTGAATGGCCGGTGTTCCGCGACTCCTTTCTGCTGTTCCTGACCAACCTGTTTGGCATCGTCCTGGCTGGCAACCTGACCTTTTTATTGCTCGGCTTCGGCCCGTTTCGCCTGGCGCACCGGGGGTTGTTAACCGCACTGGCGCTGGTCGGGGTAGTCAGTCTGCCGCTGGGCGTGGGATTTGCCCGGATGGTCGAGCAAAACAAGGTGGTGCGCGCCCTGGAAGGGCAAATCCTGCACGGCGTGATTTTGCGCGATGCGGCGGTGCGGCCTGGCGATCCTTTGCAGCTCTCGGTGCGACTGCTGTCGTCCGGCGCTTTGAACGACGCCGATGTAGAGCGGGTGAAACAGAGTATTGAAAGCCGGCTCGGTCGTCCGGTGCGGTTAGAGGCCACCCTTGCGATCATGCGCTGATCGCTCCAGCCCGCTCTCGGCGGAGGGCGGGCGGCGCTCACGCCGATTTCACCGGTTCACCGCCGGTTCCGCATTTCTTTTCCTACTGCTGAGGGCCATCCCATGATGCGCATTCCCGTTGCCACCTACCGTCTGCAATTCACCCCGGAGTTTGATTTCGACGCCGCGATGACGGTTGCGCCCTATCTGGCCGATCTTGGCATTTCCGATGTCTACGCCTCGCCGATCCTCACCCCGCGCCGGGGCAGCCAACACGGTTACGATGTGGTGGACTGCTGCGCCATCAATCCGGAACTGGGCGGCCTGGAACGCTTTGAGATGCTCAGTCAAATTCTCAAACAGCATGGCCTAGGCTGGGTGCAGGACATCGTGCCCAATCACATGGCGTTTGACAGCCAGAATCAAATGCTGGTCGATGTGCTGGAAAACGGTCCGGACTCGCCCTACCACGAATTTTTCGACATCAACTGGAACCATCTCTACGAAGGGATTCGCGGGCGGGTGCTGGCCCCGTTTCTCGGCAAGTTCTACGGCGACTGTCTGGAAAGCGGCGAATTGCAACTGCGCTATAGCGAACAGGGTTTTGCCGTTCACTATTACGAATTTCGCTTCCCGATCCGCATCGAGTCCTATTACCGGGTGATCAGCTACGATCTGGCCGGGCTGCGCACGCAGTTGGGCCGCAGCCACCCGTATTTCATCAAGCTGCTCGGCGTACTCTATCTGCTCAAATACATCCCTTCCGGCGAAGAAGGCCAGGAACGCTACAACCAGATTTCCTTCATCAAGCAGATGTTGTGGGAACTGTGGAACACCGCCCCGGAAGTGCGCGCCTTCATCGAAGCCAACATTCGCATCTTCAACGGCGAAACCGGCAAACCGGAAAGCTTTGATCTGCTCGACAGCCTGCTCGATGAGCAATTCTTTCGCCTGTCCTACTGGAAAGTGGGCAATGGGGAACTCAACTATCGGCGTTTCTTCACGATCAACGATCTGATTTCCCTGCGCATTGAAGAACAGAAAGTCTTTGCCCACACCCATGAGCTGATCTTGCGCCTGGTCGCTGAAGGCAAGATCAACGGCCTGCGCGTCGATCATATCGACGGCCTGTATGACCCGGCGCAATATCTCCAGCGCCTGCGCGAACAGGCCCCGTATGCCTATCTGGTGGTGGAGAAAATTCTGGAGCATGGCGAGGAATTGCCGGTGAGCTGGCCGTGCCAGGGCACCAGCGGCTATGACTTTCTCGGCGTGGTCAATCGCCTGTTCTGTCAGCCCGCTGCGGAAACGGCGTTCACCGCGCTTTACCATGCCTTCATCGGCGACCCCACGCCCTGCGAAACCCTGATTGAGCGCAGCAAACGGATGATTGTGGACAAGCATCTGGCCGGGGACATCGACAATCTGGCGCATCTGCTCAAGCGCATTTCTGAACGCTACCGCTACGCCAGCGATTTCACCCTGTACGGACTGCAAATGGCCCTGATCGAGATCATGGTGCAGTTCCCGGTGTATCGCACTTACATGGGCCGGGGCGGAGCCAGCCGCACCGATCAGGAGTGCATTCATCGGGTACTGGCCCTGGCCCGGCCCAATATCCCCTACTTCCGCAACGAACTGGAGTTCATCAAACGCT
>JBDHRB010000160.1:0-5956 GCA_039807355.1 Candidatus Competibacteraceae bacterium | reverse complement strand
GATAACTCAAGATTCTCATGCCTCAGGAGGCCCGCATGGACATCAAAAAGGCGTTGGTGGTGGATGACTCGAAAGTCGCTCACCTGACCTTGCGCAAACTGCTGCTCGAACGTGGAATCGAGGTCGATTGGGTGGGGTCGGGCGAAGACTGCGTTAAATACCTGGAAGGCAAAAAACCGGATGTCATCTTTATGGATGTGATGATGCCCGGTATGGACGGCTTTGAAACCAGCCGCACCATCACCAGCCAGCATCAGGACAACGCGCCCATCATCATGTGTTCCGCCAACGCCACTGATGAGGACAAGCGCGATGCCCGGGACAGCGGCGCGGTCAGCTTCCTGTCCAAGCCCTACACCCCGGACCAGCTCGATAGCGTCCTGCATACCATCAGCGCCGGGACGGCCAGCATCGCCATGGAAGAAACCGCGCCGGTCGCGGCGATTCCCACCCCGCGTGTCGTCGAAAAAGCGCCGCTGGGCATCGAGACGCCGATTTCGCCGGTTCCGCTGACCCCGACGGCCCCGCTGACTCCGGTCGCATCTGGCGAAGCGGGACTCTCGGTAGCCAGCATCGAACAGATCGCCGAACGCGCCGCCTGGGCCTCCGCGGAAAAGGTGGCCCGCGACATCGTGCAGGAACTCACCCCCGATCTGGCCCGGGAAGCCGCCACGCAAACAGCGCGCAGCATCTCCGAAGACCTGGGTCGGCGAGCCGCGCACGCCGCAGTACGCGCTGCGCAAGAAGCGGCCAAGCAGGTGGCTACGGAAATCGCCCGGGGCACTGCGGAACGCACCGCTCGCTCCGCGGCCCAGGAAAGCGCCCGGGCGGTCGCCGAACAGGCGGCCCGCGAAGTCAGCGAGGGCGTTTCCCAACGCAACGTCGCTCGCGGGTTGGAAATCAACCGCGACGAACTGCTCAAGGAAATCGAAGCCCAAGTGCAACGCCACAGTCAGGAAGTTCTGGCCCTGGCTACCGGCTCGCCAGAATTCAAGCAACAAGTGGTGCAAATGGTGCGCTCCGGCATCCAGCCGATCATTGAAACCATCGCCCGGGAAACTTCCGAGCGCGCCATTCAGCAAGCCTCAGCCGACCTTGCCCAGGGCGGCGGAGCATCCGGGTCACGGGCGACTCCGGCCCTGATTATTGCCATTCTCGCTCTGCTGACTGCCGGCGCTGCGCTGGTCGGCTCGATTCTCAAGCTGTTCTGAAATCCGACTCACTCCCCTGCCCCACTGAGGCGGGCGCTCGCCGGCACGGTGACGCTCTCCGCCTCTCACCCGTCGCTCTGCAACCCCGGCGCAACCGCCGGGGTGAAATGCGGTAACTCCTGGAAACGCCATCGTGAACGCCGACTTTCAACGCATCAAACGCCTGCCGCCCTATGTCTTCAACATCGTCAACGACTTGAAGGCTCAGGCCCGCGCCCGTGGCGAGGACATCATCGACTTTGGCATGGGCAACCCCGATCAGCCAACGCCGAAACATATCGTCGATAAACTGGTCGAGGTCGCCCAGCGCGGCGACACCCATCGCTATTCGGTATCACGCGGCATTCCGCGCCTGCGCCGGGCGATTTGTCACTGGTATCAAACCCGCTATGGGGTGAGTCTCGACTTCGAGTCCGAAGCGATTGTCACTATCGGCTCCAAGGAAGGGCTGGCTCATCTGGCCCTGGCCACCCTGGGGCCGGGCGACGCGGTATTGGTGCCGAATCCCGCCTATCCGATTCACCCTTACGGCTTCGTCATCGCCGGGGCCGACATCCGCCACGTTCCGCTGGTGCCCGGCGTGGATTTCTTCGCCGAACTGGAAAAAGCGATTAAAGATTCCTGGCCGCGCCCGAAAATGCTGGTGCTGAACTTTCCGGCCAACCCCACCACCCAGTGCGTGGAACTGGATTTCTTCCAGAAAGTGGTGGAGATCGCCCGCGAACATGAAATCTGGGTGATTCACGATCTGGCCTACGCCGATCTGGTGTTCGACGGCTACGTCGCCCCATCGATTTTGCAAGTGCCGGGAGCCAAGGATATCGCAGTGGAATCCTTCACCCTGTCCAAGAGCTACAACATGCCGGGCTGGCGGGTCGGTTTCATGTGCGGCAATCCGACGTTGATTGCGGCGCTGGCGCGGATGAAGTCCTATCTCGACTACGGCATGTTCACCCCGATCCAGGTGGCGGCGATCACCGCACTGGAAGGGCCGCAGGACTGCGTGGGCGAGATTTGCGAGTTGTACCGCAAGCGCCGCGACGTGCTCTGTGACGGGCTGAACGCCCTGGGCTGGAGCGTCGAGAAACCCAAAGCCACCATGTTCGTCTGGGCGCCGATTCCCGAAGCGTACCGGCGCTCGGCTCGCTGGAATTTTGCAAGAAACTGCTGGCCGAAGCTAAAGTCGCCGTGTCGCCCGGCATCGGCTTCGGCGAATACGGCGACGGTTATGTCCGCTTCGGACTGATTGAAAATGAACATCGCACCCGGCAGGCGCTGCGCGGCATCCGCGAGATGTTCCGTCGGGAACACCGGGACGGCTGCGCGCCGGCCTCAGCCGCAGGAGTTTGAAAATGAGCCTCTATCCTCCCGTCAAAGTGGGTCTGCTCGGTCTGGGCACAGTCGGCGGCGGCGTCACCCATGTCTTGGCCCGCAATGCCGAAGAAATCAGTCGGCGTGCCGGGCGGGAAATCCTCATCACCCACGCCGCCGCCCGCAATCTGGACACCACGACCGCGAACACCGCTGGCCTGAGACTGACCGGCGAGGCGCTGGAAGTGGTGGACGATCCCGAAGTGTCGATCATCGTCGAGCTGATGGGTGGTTATGAACCGGCGCGCAGCCTGGCGCTGCGGGCACTGGCGAATGGCAAGCATGTGGTCACCGCCAACAAGGCGCTGATCGCCCGGCATGGCAACGAAATTTTCGCCGCCGCCCGCACCGCCGGAATGATGGTCGGCTTTGAGGCGGCGGTGGCCGGCGGCATCCCGATCATCAAGGCGATCCGCGAAGGGCTGGCCGGCAACCGCATTGAATGGGTGGCCGGGATCATCAACGGCACCGCCAATTTCATCCTCAGCGAGATGCGCGACAAGGGCCGCGACTTCCCGGAGGTACTGGCCGAAGCCCAGGCGCTGGGCTACGCCGAGGCTGATCCGACCTTCGACATCGAGGGCGTGGACGCCGCGCACAAGCTGACCATTCTCGCCTCCATCGCCTTTGGCATTCCCCTGCAATTCGATCAGGTCTATGTCGAGGGCATCAGCCGCATTACCCGCGAGGATGTGGCCTATGCTGAGGAATTCGGCTACCGGATCAAGCATCTGGGTATCGCCCGGCGCAGCGAGCGCGGCGTGCAGTTGCGGGTTCATCCGACCCTGATTCCGCAGTGGCTGTTGCTGGCCAACGTCCACGGCGTGATGAACGCGGTGCTGGTCAAGGGCGATGCGGTGGGCCAGAGCCTGTATTACGGGGCCGGGGCCGGCGCGGAGCCAACCGCTTCAGCGGTGGTGGCGGACCTGATCGACGTGGCGCGCACCCTGACCGCCGATCCTGACAACCGGGTGCCGCATCTGGCGTTCCAGCCCGACGCGCTGTCCGATCTGCCGGTGCAGCCGATGAGCGCGGTGGAAACCGCTTATTACCTGCGGTTACAAGCGCAGGATCGGCCCGGCGTGCTGGCCGACGTGACGCGCATCCTCGCCGACCATGACATCAGCATCGAGGCGTTGCTGCAAAAAGAACCCGCGCCGGGAGCCAGCGATGTGCCAATCATTCTGCTCACCTATGAAGTGCAGGAACAGCGGATGAACCAAGCGATTGCCGCGATTGAAGCCTTGTCCAGCATTCGCGCCCCGGTGACGCGCATCCGGCTGGAGCATCTGGACGCCGACTGACCGTGGCCGCCGCCCTGCATCTGCTGATTCCCGGCTTGTTGGGCGCATGGCCAGCCGAGCTGGCCGTTCCCCGTCCTGCTGTTCCGGCGCTGGAATGGCTGCTGGCGCGGGCCGAGGTCGCGGCAATTCCCGCGTCGCTGGACGCCGTGCTATTTGACCTGTTCGCCGCGCCGATCCCCAGCGCAACCGATTTACCCCTGGCGGCGGTCACCGCGCTGGCCGATGGCATTAATCCGGGTGACGGCTGGTGGCTGCGGGCGGACCCGGTGCATCTGCGCCCCGATGTCCGGGGCGTTTTGTTGATTGATGCCCGCGCCCTGTCCATTGAGCCGGTCGAAGCGGCGGCGCTGGCCGCCGCGTTCGATCAAACTTTCGCCGCCGATGGCCTGCAACTGCGCGTCCCCTGCCCGGAACGCTGGTATCTGCGCTTGCTGGAAGACCCCGGCCTGCACACCCACCCGCTGTTTGAGGCTATCGGTCGTGACATCAACGCCCTGTTGCCCTATGGGCTGAACGCCCGGCGCTGGCATACCCTGCTCACCGAGGCGCAAATGCTGTTCCACGCCCATCCGGTCAACCGGGCGCGTGAGGAACGCAACCAGCCGATGATTAACGGCCTGTGGCTGTGGGGCGGCGGTGTCCTGCCGGAGGGCGCTCAAGCTCCTGCTGCGCGTTTGTACGCGGATGATGATCGGTTGACGCGAGGCTTGGCGCGACTCGCCGGCGCGGCTGTCCATCCGCTTCCTGAAAACGCCAGCGACTGGCAAGCAGCATCCGCATCGAAAGCGGACAGTCTGGTAGTGCTGAATCTGGCCCGTTATGACCGGGCGGACAGTGATCCTTTGGCCTGGGCGGATCATCTGGCCGTGCTGGAACGGGATTGGTTTGCCCCGCTGCAACGTTTATTGCAGACCGGTCAACTCAGGGCGCTGCATCTATACTGTGGTCAAGGTCGCCGTTATTCCCTGACTCGCGCCGCCCGCTGGCGCTTCTGGCGACGTCATCGACCCATCGCTTAGACGCCTGTGGAGATCGTCATGCGCAACACCTTCTGGCGATTGCTGATTCTGGGATGCTGGAGCTGGCTGTCCATCGCCAGCGCCGCCGAGCGCCTACGCATCGCCACCGAAGGCGATTATCCGCCGTTCAGCTTCACCAACGAACACGGCCAGTTGGCCGGCTTCGATGTCGATATCGCCCAGGAGCTATGCCGTCACCTGGAAAAGGATTGCACCATCGTCGCCATTCCCTGGAATGGGTTGCTGCCGGGTCTGGCGGCGGGCGATTACGCGATGATCGTCGCCAGTATGGCTAAAACCCCGGAACGCGAGCAGCAAGCCGAATTTACCGACTCGTACTACCGGACTCGCAATGTCTTCATTGGCCGCCGCGATCTGGGCCTGACCCAGATCAGTCCGGAAACGGTGCGCGGCAAGACCCTGGCTACCCAGGCCGGCACCATCTACGCCGATTATCTGCAACAACATTACCCGACGGCGGCGCTCAAACTGACCGCCACCCTTACCGAAGCCTTCGCCGCCCTGAGCCGGGGCGAGGTTGCGTTGGTGTTGACCGACAATCTATCCGCCTTTGAATTTCTCCGCTCCAGCGCCGGACGCGAACTCGACTTCATCGGCCCGCCGCTGGCCATTGACGAGACTAATGAAGCCGCTTACATCCAGGTGCGCAAAGGCGATCTGGCCCTGCGCGATCAGGTCAACGCGGCATTGCGCGCACTCTGGCTCGATGGAACCTATCACCGCATCAACGCCCGCTATTTTCCCTTCAGTATTTACTGACGGAATGCCATGGCCGCGCCTGTCCAATCACCAGAACAGAAGGGCAAACCTCGCCCGCGTCTGGTGCCCGCTCTGTTGTTGGGCGTCATTTTCGCCGGAGTGCTGGGCAGCGTGGCCGCGGTGGTGCTGCTGACCGCGCAACACGACATTCTGCATTTGGCTGAAGAAGCAAAGCGCATCCTGTTGCCGGAGATCCAGGCCGAGGTGCGCACCGTGGTGAACCTGGAACGATTGAAGGTGTTCGGCGAGATCGTCCGGCACAGCCCCGACC
>JBDHRB010000159.1:0-5982 GCA_039807355.1 Candidatus Competibacteraceae bacterium | reverse complement strand
TTAATCCTGTGGCATTGTCAAAAATAACCGTTTGGCCGTCTATCATCTCTGGATTATTATCCATTTTATGGTAAATTTGCCAAGTCGTGTTGGTGCCGTCATCAGCCGTCTTAAGAAAATAAGATCGAAGAGTATGAGTAAAACCTTTGCTATCATAAACCGTGACAGCCGTTGCATGGTTGTAAGTTAAAGGATTATTTGCATCAAAAGGGGTTACTGCGGGATCATTAATCAAACCATTTTCATCCAGGGTGACTCCAAGGGCAACTTCTGAACTCGCCGTAGGTTCAGAAGCTTGGACTTTATAACCCTGGACGTTTTGCAGAAGATTATTGACGATATAACCTTGCGTATCCGCGTGAAAACTGCCGGCGCGAGTGTAAAAAATTTGTGATCCGCTTTTAACCTGGAAAAAGCCGTCGCCAACTACCGCCATATCAAAAGTATTGTCGGTGGTTTCAATGCTGCCTTGCTTGAAAGTCTGAGTGATTCGCTGTAAGCGCACACCCAAGCCGCCGCCCTCGGTGGACATCGAATCCACTAAATCTCCAAACTCGGCACGGGCTTTCTTGAAGCCGGTGGTATTCGCATTGGCGATGTTATCGGAGATTACGCCTAAATCCGTGTTAGACGCCAAAATACCGGTCAGAGCGATATTCAGAGACATTGGAAGACCCTCAATTCTGGAAAGAGAAACAAGCCTACCGGATTTCCCGGATTGAATTCATATTGGTGTTACCCAAACCGCCGGCCAGTTGTAAACTGGAGCTTTGTCCATTTTGCCCGACGGAAACACTCTCCACCCAATTCCATAGCTGAGTGGAAAACTGCTGGGGTTCGCCATCAATAACGCCCTCGGCAACAACCCGATAAACCCCGGCGCTCATCGTATCGCTTTCCAAGTTGAAATCGACTTGGCCTGCGGATTGTGCGCCCATATTCACCGTGTTGATTAATTGACCATTCGCGCCATATATTTTCAGTTGCAGATTCTCAACATTCGCTGGCAAGGTCACTTCACCACTCAAGGGCTGACCGGGGCTGTAATACACCTGATTACCATCCGCCAGCACCTGTTTACCGACCAAATTGGTCGCTTGCGTGGTCTGAAAATTCGTCAACGATTGCGCCAGCGTATCAAATGATTTTTGTAGCTCCTGAATACTGTTCAGAGTGCTGAATTGCGCCAATTGCCCCAGATATTCCTGCCCATCCAGCGGCTTGGTCGGGTCTTGATTCTTCATCTGCGCAATCATCAATTCCAAAAAATCTTCCTGATTGAGCAAATCCTTGGAGAAGGTCGTTCCGGTGGTTTTTGACGTTGCGGTAGTTTCAGTCGCGCCTTGAATAGTACTCATCGCAAATCCTCGATCTTTATTCGCCCAGCGCCAGGGTGCGCATCATCATCTGCTTGGAAGTGTTCAACACCTCGACATTCGCCTGATACGAACGCGACGCGGAAATCATATTGGCCATTTCCTCGACCGGATTCACATTCGGCAGATTGACATAACCGTTTTCATTCGCCAATGGATGATCCGGTCGATACTCCTGACGCAACGGCGTTTGACTCTCGACAATGCCCAGCACATCAACGCCAGCAGCGGCTTCCTCAGCTTCATCTAACTGCGCGGCAAAAACCGGATGACGCGCCCGATAGGTTTGTTCAGTGCTGCTGCTGATGCTGTCAATATTCGCCATATTACTGGCGGTGGTGTTCAAACGGACCGTCTGCGCATGTAACGCCGAACCGGAAATATCGAAAATGCGAAACAGAGACATAGATTATTCTCCTTTAATCGCCGTCAGCAAACCTTGTACGCGACTGCCGAGAAAACGCAAACTGGCTTGATAGCGCAAGGCATTCTCGGCAAATACCGCCTTTTCCCGTTCCGCATCGACTGAATTACCATCCAATGACATCTGCGTCGGCATCCGATAAAGCAACTCGCCGGCCTGATCGCCCCGCGTCTGCAAATGCGCTGCATGAGTCACTTTCAATGGTTGCTCTGCGCCCATTGCGCTGGCCATTGCCGCCTTGAAATCCAGATCGCGGGCCTTGTAATTCGGCGTATCGACATTGGCTAAATTCGCCGCCACCAACTCAGTGCGCTGGGAACGCAACGCCAAAGCCTGTCCGTGAACTCTCAAGGCTCGATCAAAATCAATACCCATGGATACCGTCTCCCGTTCTAGCGGTTTCGCGGAACATTGCCGGAAAAATGACGGATTGAAATGATTAACGAGAGAAGAAGCAAAGGATATGCCGGATTGTGCAATGCGCAGCGTTCAGGCAACCGGGGCGGTTTTTTGTTGTCCCTGCGGGGAGTATCCTCAACCCACACACGCGGCGGGAGGCAAAACCATGTCCACAACATTCGATGAGATCAGAGAGTTATTCCGCGAAATTGCGGAAGATCGGCGCAAAGAGGCGGAAGAATGGCGCAAAGCGGAAGAAGAACGGCGCGAGGCGCAGCGTAGAGCGGAACAGGAATGGCGTGAGGCGCTGCGTAAAGCCGAAGAAGAGCGGCTTGAGGCGCAGCGTAAAGCCGAAGAAGAGCGGCGCGAGGCGCAGCGTAGAGCCGAAGAAGAGCGGCTTGAGGCGCAGCGTAAAGCCGAAGAAGAGCGGCGTAAATCCGTAGAGGAATGGCGGGAAATCAAGGAAGCGCAGAAGGAAACTGACCGAAAATTTCAGGAAACTGACCGAAAATTTCAGGAAACAGACAAACAACTCAAAGAGTTAGGCAAGCAAATCGGCGGGCTGGGCGAGAAATTCGGCAGTTTCACCGAAGGGCTAGCGCTCCCGTCGATGGAAAAGATTCTGCGGGAACGCTTCGGCATGGAAGTCATCAGCCCCAGCGTCCGGGTCAGCAAAGCCGGTCAGCATCTGGAAATCGACGTACTAGCCTACGCCAACGGCCCGCTCAACCAGGTCTATGTCGTCGAGGTGAAAAGCCATCCCCGCGAAGAGTCGATTACCCAGATCAGCAACCTGCTGACGCGCTTTCGCAACTACTTCCCGGAGCATCGGGACAAACAGGTGTTCGGCATTCTCGCGGCGGTCGATATGTCCGCTGCGTTGCGCGAACGCGCCTTGCGCCAAGGTCTCTACGTTGCCCGCATCCACGACAATGTCTTTGAACTCGACATCCCCGACGATTTTCAGCCCAGGGCGTATTAACCGCTTCCTGATCTTTCCCCGGTTGCGCCATTTCCTGTTGGCTGGCGGTTGCGGACTGGCGGTGTTCGCCAACGCCGACAACGCCCTCCAGCCGCTCGACGACATCGCACGCACCGTGCAGACCTTCCTGATTGCGCAACACCAACAGCGTGCTGAACCGCCGGAAATCCGCCTGCAACCCCTCGATCCGCGTCTGCGCCTGCCAAAATGCCGCGCCGCGCTCGAAGCGTTCCTGCCCAGCGGTGCGAAAAACGTCGGCAACGCCTCTATCGGCGTGCGCTGCCCGGACCCGGCCTGGACCGTCTATCCACGCGCTGAGATTCGCGTTTATGACCAAGTGCTGGTCGCCCGACATTTCCTGCGCCGCAACGCGATTCTCAGCGCCGCTGACCTGCGCAGCGAACGCCGCGAACTGTCCGCTTTGCCCGGCGGTTATGAAACCGATCCGGCGCAACTGATCGGCAGGCAACTGCGCCAAGCTTTCATGGCCGGCATGGTCATCTCGCCCCGCGCTGTCAAAATGCCGTCAGCGGTGCGTCAGGGCGATACCGTGACGTTGATCGTCCGCCAGGGCGGTATGCAAGTCACCTCCAGCGGGATTGCCCTGAGCGACGCCGGCCTCGGCGAACGGGTGCGGGTGCGCAATTCCGCCTCCCAGCGCGTGATTGAAGGCACGGTCATTGAGGAACGCCGGGTCGAAGTTGGCAAGTAAAAACAAATTCCATTAAAGTTTTCTCAGGCATCGCCGATAACTGGGACATGTCTTGAAACGTGACGGAAAGGATTACCTCTATGGCTATTCACTCCATTCCCTCTTCGCCCCTGCGCGGCAATGGCGCGGTGGATTCTGCGCTTCCCGCGAAGCCAGCGCCCCAGTCCAGCAGCGGATTGCGCGATGCGCCGGTCGCTGAAGCGGATCAGGTGCAATTGACCCCGGAGGCGCTGCGTCTGCGCCAGCAACTGGAAAGCTCCGGGAAAAAACCGCCGATGAATGAAGAAAAGATCAAGGCGTTGCGCGCCGCCATCGCCGACGGTTCCTATCAGGCCGATTCGCAGCGCATTGCCGGCAAGATGCTCGACTTTGAAACCGGGCTTAAAGCCGCGCTGGCTTAGAGCTGATCATGCTTGAACAACGGTTGCGCGAAGAGTTGGCCGGCCTTGAGGCGTTGCGGCAATTACTCCAGCAGGAGTATGACGCCCTGTGCGCCCGCGATGTGGCGGCTCTGGAACGCCTTGCCGGGGAAAAACAGGCCAGCGCCGACCAGTTACGTCGTCTGGGCGCTGCGCGAGCCGACTTTCTGCGCCAACAAGGCTTCAGCGCCGACCGTCAAGGCGTGCAGGCTTGCGTGAACGCTGCGCCGACCCGTGAAGTACAGGCGATTTTGCAAAAGCTGCTGGTTGAATTTGAACAGGCCGCCGAACAGGCCCGTGCCCAGAACGAAATCAATGGCGCAGTCATCGCCGCCAGTCGCGGCCAGGTCGAACAATTGCTGTCCATCATCAGCGGCCGCGAACCGCTGGAGTTTCTCTACGGCCACGACAGCCGCAAGGTGTTCCACAGCGGCGGCCAGCCCATCGCCAAAGCCTGACCGGCGTCAGGGCGTCGTTTTCGGCGGCTCCGCCCCCCACGGCATCATCGCCACCGCTGACAGCGAGTTTTTCGGCGAACCCTCCACCAGCTTGTCGGTGTAAACCAGATACACCAGGGTATTGCGCGGTCGGTCCAGAAAGCGCACCACCCGCATCTTCTTGAACAGCAGGGAACGGCTCTCGGTAAACACTTCCTCGCCTTCCTTGAATTTCTCCTTAATCCGAATTGGCCCAGTCTGCCGACACGCCAGCGAGGCGTCAGAGGTGTCCTGCGCCAATCCCAGCCCGCCTTTGACGCCGCCGGTTTTCGAGCGGCTGACATAGCAGGTCACGCCGTCGATCTTCGGATCGTCAAATGCTTCGACGACAATTTTGTGATTCGGCCCCACCCACTGAAAGGCGGTGTCTACGCTGCCGATTTCCTGAGCGTGAACGGCTGTCGCCAACAGCCACAGCGCCGCGCCCGCCCATTGACCCCGCCTGGATTGATTGAGCATGGTTGGCTCCTTTTTGCATTGAAAATTGCTTTCAACTCGGCCAGCGTCCGCAACTGCTGCGACTGACGCCGGCGAAATCCTGATGATCGCTGACCTGGACAAAGCCCTGTTCCCGCAACAACGTCGGAACCGCCTGCCCCTGATCGTAACCGTGTTCCAGCAACAGCCAGCCGCCCGGCAACAGATGTTCCGGCGCAGCGGCAATGATCGCCCGTAAAGCATCCAAGCCATCCTGACCGGAAACCAATGCGGCAGGCGGTTCAAAACGCAACTCACCAGTCCGCCAGCAGGGATCAGCCGCCGCGACATAGGGCGGATTAGCGACAATCAGATCAAAGCGTTCGCCGGCCAGCGGCGCACACCAATCGCCTTCCCGAAATTCAATCCGGGCGATCTTCAGTTGTTGGGCGTTGCGCCAGGCAACCGCCAGCGCGGCGCTGCTGTGATCGGTGGCAACGATCCGCGCCAGCGGTCGTTCAACAGCCAGCGCCAAGGCAATCGCGCCGCTGCCGGTTCCCAGATCAGCGAGCGTAACCGGCGCATCCGCTGGCAACCGCTCCAGCGCCAATTCCACCAGCAACTCAGTTTCCGGGCGGGGAATCAGCGTATCCGGGGTTACATCCAGTTCCAGCGACCAGAATTCCCGCCGACCGAGCAGATACGCGACCGGCTCGCCGGCCCGACGACGCTCCAGCCAGGCGGCAAACCGGGCGG
>JBDHRB010000158.1:0-5989 GCA_039807355.1 Candidatus Competibacteraceae bacterium | reverse complement strand
GGCAGGCAGCGGATCATGCGTCGATGGACTGGGAAGCAGGCGGTTGCTGACGGAAGCGCCCCAGATTGAATTGGTCATTGCCCTGGCGCGTCCGGGCGCTGCAAGGGCGATGAAATGTTAACCCAGGACCGCATTTCGGGACACCGATTCGGGAACCGGTCGATAATCAATTTTATTGATGCAAGCCTGACATAGTACACAGCCTTGCAAAATGCGGTACGCTGATTTTATAAAGCTGAATAAAGGGGAGATGGAGATGGACGAGCAAACTTCATCCTCAGTGCTGGTGGTGGATGATGATGTGAGTCTCCTGTCCAGCCTTGAGCAACTGCTCAAGACACAGGGATATCAGGTCGCCGTCGCTGCCAGCGGCCCGCAGGCCGTAACGCATCTCGCCAAGGCTTGCTGTGACCTGCTGCTGCTGGATTTGGCGATGCCCGGCCTGGGGGGTACCGGGGTGCTGGATTTCGTGAACGCGCAGGGCCTGGATCTGGCGATCATTGTAATCAGCGGTACGACTTCGGTGGTCGAGGCGACCGCCGCCATGCGCCGGGGCGCTATCGATTTTCTGCGCAAACCCTTCGGCCCTGAAGAACTGTTGCGCAGCGTCGCCAACGCGATCCACAAGCTGCGCCTGGAGCGCGCCAACCGGGCGATGACCCAGCGTCTGGACGCCTCCGAACGCCTGCATCGCTTCATCGTCAATCACTCTCCCGATCTCATCATGGTCCTCGACGCGGAGGGCCGGTTCACCTACCTCAATCATCGCGTCAAAACCCTGCTCGGTTTCGAACCGGAAGCGTTGACCGGGCAATCGCTGCTGGAACTGGTCACGCCGCTGGACCGGGAAAAGGCCCGACAATTGCTGGCGGCTCTCGCGCAAAACCCGGCAAAATCCCTGACCGCGGAATTGTGTTTGACGCGCGACCCCGACTTTCGCCGCTGTTACCCACGTCTGGCCCCGCTGGTCATCGTGGAAATCATCGCGTTAGCCATCAGCGAAGAACATCATCCGGTTTCGCGTTACGCCGGCAGCCACATGGTGGCCCACGACATCACGGAGCGCCGGCGCGCCGAGGAAGCGTTGCGCCGCGCCAGCGCCCGGCTGGAGCATGTGGTGAGGGCCAGTCCGGCGGTCATCTATTCGCGCCATCCGGGTCCGGGAATGCCGATCAATTTCATCAGCCCCAATGTGCAGGACCTGCTCGGTTATCGCGCCGAAGAACTGCTCGCCGATGAACGGTTCTTCGAGCGCTTGATTCATCCTGACGACTGGCCGCGCCTCGAGTTGAACCTGGGACCGGGAGAGGGCCGCTCATCCGTGAGTCGCGAATATCGGATGCGGCATCAGGATGGCCAATGGCGCTGGATTCGGGACACGGTTCGCCTGATTTCCGACGCGGACGGCCGCCCCCTGGAGCTGGTCGGTTCGTGGCTGGACTACACCGAGGCGCAACAACTCGCCGAGCAGCTCACCTATCAGGCCAGTCATGACGCGCTGACGGAACTGGCCAATCGCCGGGCTTTTGAAATCCACCTTCAGCAGGCACTGGACAGCGCCCGCGAGCTGAAAACCGAGCATGTCCTGTTCTACCTGGACCTGGACCAGTTCAAGGTCATCAATGACACCTGTGGACACATCGCCGGCGATGTCCTGCTGCGCGAATTGTCCAGGCTGCTGCAAACGCGAGTGCGCCGGCAGGACATGCTGGCGCGCCTGGGCGGCGACGAATTCGGGGTGCTGATGGAAAATTGCTCGTTGCATGACGCCATGCGGGTCGCCAACGCCCTGTGCAACGCCGTCAGCGAGTTTCGCTTTGGCTGGGGCGACAAAATCTTCCGGGTCGGCGTCAGCATTGGCGTGGTGGCGATTGACGCCCACAGCGAAAGCTGCGCCTGCGTCCTCAGCGCCGCCGACAGCGCCTGCTACGCGGCCAAGGACGCCGGGCGCAACCGCGCTCATCTGTATACTGAAGACGACCTGGAACTGGCCCGCCGCCAGGGCGAAATGCGCTGGGTGGCCCGCATCAATCAGGCTCTGGAGGATAACCGTTTCCAGTTGGCCTTCCAGCCTATCGTGCCCACCCGGGGGCCGGCAGGGGGCCATCATTACGAATTGCTATTGCGCATGGAGGACGAATCCGGTCGGATCGTCATGCCTGGCGCATTCCTGCCCGCCGCCGAACGCTATCATCTGTCCGGCAAGCTGGATCAATGGGTGGTGAGCACAGCGCTGGACTGGCTGTCCGGCCATCCTGGTCATCTTGGCGATCTGTCGCTCTGCACCATCAATCTGTCCGGTCATTCACTCAGCAATGGGCGTTTGCTGGATTATCTGCTGGAGCGGCTCGCTGCTCCGTCGCCGCTCAATCACAAGCTCTGCTTCGAAATCACCGAAACCGCCGCCATCGCCCATTTTCCCAGCGCGCTGCATTTCATTCACACGCTCAAGGACATTGGCTGTCGTTTCGCGCTCGATGATTTCGGCAGCGGTTTTTCCTCGTTCGCCTATCTGAAAAAACTGCCGGTGGATTTTCTCAAGATCGACGGCATGTTCGTCGAGGATATCGCCAGCGATCCGGTTTCGCTGGCCATGGTCAATTCCATCAACGAAGTCGGGCATGTCATGGGCATGGAAACCATTGCCGAATTTGTGGAAAACGAGCAAATTCTCGACAAGCTGCGCGCAATCGGGGTGAACTACGCGCAGGGATACGGGATCGGCAAGCCGCGACCGCTCGCGGAGATGGCGACGTAAGGGAGCAGCGAACTCTACTCTCTATTCGCGGATTGCCGCCTTACAGATTGGCGGAACGCCACCAGCTATTGTATTCGCGGCGCAACACTTCGTGGGTGGGCATCGGATAGAACGCCAAATCCGCTCCATTGCCCATGTAGAAGCCGCTTTTGACCATCCGGTAGGGGAATTCCAGCGAATGCACCCGATGCACCAGTTTGCTGGATTTGTCGTCGCCGAGGAACAACAGCGCCTCGCGCAGGTGGTGCATGAAGGAGTAGGGCAGGTCGCCGACCGGGCCGTTTTCCGGGTCAGTGGCCAGTGCGCCCAGTCCCAGTTCGACAAAGCACAAACCGGGGAAGCGGATAAATTTGGCCGGTTGGCTGGTCACCCCTTCATAGTAGCTACGCGGATCCTGGGCGCTAACGACCAGGCTATTCACCGGGGCCAGGTCCTGGTACATGTGCAGGCCGGACGCCGGCGGCGGCGCAGCCTCGCTGCGGCTCAGGCCGAGGGTATGTCCATAGGCGGTACTCAGGTACAGCTTGCCCAGCGCACTGACCGGGATATGTTCCAGCACCCGATACACTGAGATGTAAACGGAATTTTTCGGCGAGCCGTCGGCATGGGGGGTGCAGCGGGCGATGCCTTCTTCCAGGTTGAAGAATTCATGCCGAAACGATGGATCAACTTCAAAAAACAGCGCCTGCCCCTTGGACTTGTATTTATGGCCGGTGGCGTAGTACTGACCAAACTGCTCCGGCGGCAGCATCGAGGCGATCAAGGCTTCAGGGATCAGGGAAAAGTACAAATGGATGGTCATGGCAACGCGCTCTCTCCAAGGGTTAATCAGGGAATGACAATCGCTTTCATTATGGTTGATTTCCGGCCGGGCGTTGAAAATTTATCCCGGCTCTGGGGGCGAATCAATCGGTGTTCCGCACCGATTCCCGGTAGTCCTGCAAGGCGGTTAGCAAGGCGTTGCATGCAGCGGGAATCTGGCTCAGGGTCGGCCAGGCCCAGCGCAGGGTGCGCTCGGCGGCTTCGCGGTAGCGGGCCTGCCCGGTCAGTTGCGCCAGCTTGAGCAACGCTTGCGCCGCAACCCCGTTGCCCGACGGCAAAGCCTCGTCGTGAGGCGACTTGGGGCGATGAATCAGGGCTTCGTGATCGTGGCTAGTGAAGTAAAAGCCGCCGGCTTCCCGATCTTCAAACTGCGCCAGCAACACATCCGCCAGCCGTTGGGCGAACCCCAACTCGTCATCCTGCTGGCGGCATTCCTGGAGCGCCAGCACCCCGTCGATCAGGAAGGCGTAATCGTCCAGATAAGCGTTCAACCGGCTCTGGCCGTCCTTGTGCACCGCCAGCAGCCGCCCTTGCCGCCACAGATGGGTTTGTATGAACGCTAGCGCCCGTTCGGCGGAAGCGACGAAATCGGCTCTTTCCAGCAAGCGCCCGGCGATCGCCAGACCGCGCATCGCCAGACCGTTCCAGGCGGTGAGAATCTTCTCGTCCCGGCCCGGCCAGACCCGCGTTGACCGGGCGGCGAACAGGCGTTGACGCGCTGAATCCAGCCAGACATGCACCTGCGCCGGCTCGACGCCAAGGCGCTGCGCTAAATCGGCCGGTTCGGCGACCCGGCGTAGATGCCAGGCCCGCCCCTCGAAATTGGCCGGTTGCTCCAGTCCATAGCAGACTGCAAACGCGGTGTATTCCTCAGCATTCAGCAGTTCCTGAACCTGCTGCGGCGTCCACAGGTAAAACCGCCCTTCCTCGCCTTCGGAATCGGCGTCGAGGGTGGCGTAGTAGCCGCCCTCCGGCGCTTGCATTTCCCGGATTAACCATGCGCCGGTTTCTTCGGCCACCGTGCGCAACAGCGGCTCTTCGGTGATTTGCCAAGCCTGGGCGTACAGAGCCAGCAAGGGGCCGTTGTCGTAAAGCATCTTCTCGAAATGGGGAATCCGCCATTCGCCATCCACTGTGTAGCGATAGAACCCGCCGCCGAGCGGATCGTAAATCCCGCCCAGCGCCATTTGCTGCAAAGTGAAACGCACGGCGTGTTCCGCTTCCGGGTCGGGCGGATTGCATTGCAGGGCGTCGCAGCGCTGGCTGGCGGTCCAGCAGCGCAGCAGCCGCTCCAGACTGGCGGGATGGGGGAATTTTGGCGCACCGCCGAAACCGCCGTGGATGGGATCGAAATGGTTCAGCAAGGCAGTGCGCCCGGCCTGAAGCGGCGCATCGGTCAGGATCACATCACCGGCGCTGGGCGATGAGGCGATTTCAGCGCACAGGGCTTGCAGCAGGGTCTGATTCTGGCGGCGAATCTCTTCCTGATGCTGACGGTAGTAGTCGCTGACCCGCAGCAGCAGGTCGGTAAAAGCCGGCATTCCATAGCGGGGCGTTTTCGGAAAATAGGTGCCGCCGACGAACGGCGCATGGTCGTCGTGGGTGAGAAACAGGGTCAGCGGCCAGCCGCCGGAGCGCCGATGCAGCAGTTGAAAAGCCGCCTGGTAGATTTTGTCGAGGTCCGGGCGCTCCTCGCGATCCACCTTGATGTTGATGAAGCGTTCATTCATCAGCGCCGCGGTCGCCGCATCCTCGAAAGATTCATGAGCCATGACATGGCACCAGTGGCAGGCCGAATAGCCGATGGACAGCAGAATCGGTTTGCCCTGGCGGCGCGCTGCTTCCAGCGCTTCCTCACCCCAGGGATACCAGTCCACCGGGTTATCCGCGTGCTGGCGCAGGTAGGGGCTGGTTTCGTCAATCAGGCGGTTGGTGTGGCGCGGTTCGGACATGGCAAGCTCCCGCAGTGCAGCGAACGAAGGGATAGGTGGGCAGTGCAGCGATTCGGTTAATCCGGTGCGGTCAGGCGCGGATCGCCCGGCAGATAGACCCCGACCACCTGGCGAAACGCCGCCGAGGTGCGCCGCCCGGCCCGGCCATCGACCTTGACGTAAATCCCCGGCAAGGCGTTTAAAAACCGTTGCAGGGCTTCCGCCCACGGCGAAAAATTGGCCTCATCGTAGCGTAACAGCGGGTTGTCCAGAGCCTGCTCCGCCGGGGTGAATTTGATCATCCCGCACTCCGCCAAGCGTCGCAGCAGCACCGCAGCTCCACAACGCTGGGCCACGCCGGTTTCGCTCCACGCCCCGTCAACCACATATTTGCCCTGGGTGTAATAGGTCGAGCCGTTCCACAGATACGGCGAGGCCACTTCGGGATGATGCAGGCGGTAGCCCCAGCCGTTATAAC
>JBDHRB010000157.1:0-6005 GCA_039807355.1 Candidatus Competibacteraceae bacterium | reverse complement strand
GCATAAGGCGGAGCGCACCCGCAACTCGCCCTGGCCAACCGAGTCGGTGCGGATGAAGCGCGCCCGCACCGGCACTTTGTTCAGTGCTTCGCCGCGCTGACGCGAGAACGGCCACAGATTGAATTTCATTTTTGGTTAAACCCTGACTCAGTCGGCGCATCCCAGAGATTAGTGCTGCGGGGAGCCGTCGGGGCGGCAGGCGCTGATGCGGCTGGAGCCGGCGCGGCCTCAAGCGCTTTTTCCTTGCGCTTGCGCGGGGCTTTTTTCTGCGGCGGGCGTTTCGGCGGAGCTTTGGCGTCGCGCCCCGCAGACTTGGCGCTGGCGGCGGGCGCTTTAGCGGTTTCCGGCGCTGGCGCTTCAACCGAGGCGGCGCTCGCCGGTTTCGCCGGTTTTGCAGTCGCCGCTGGCGCTACTGGCAATGGCGCAATCCCAGGCGGGGCGGAAATTGGCGGTGCGCTGGGCGTTTGCGCCGCTTCCGGCGCTGCTCCGCCCTCCGCTGCGGGTTGATTCGATTCCACCGGCAACACAGTTTGCGGACTTGGTGTTTCCGCCGGAGCAAGCGCAGCGGATGATTTCTCTCCCTCCTCAACCGGCGCTGGCGACGGTGAACTCGCCAAGTCCTTTTCCGCCGGCGACGGCGATTCCGCAGCCTGTTGGGCCGCCGCCGGCGCGGCTGAATCGGCAGCGGGGGCCGTCGGCGGGGTCTCAGCGGCTGGGGCGGGAGTTTCCTCAGCGGGATTCAAACTGTAGCGAGGCGGCGGTTTCTGTTCCGTAACCGGGGCCGGGGCCGGAGGCGGTTCGGATGATCCCAACCAGACAATCGCCGCTGCGGAAGCCATCAGCGCCACGCCGCCCGCCAGAATTGCCGGCAACCGCCAGTGTGCGGTGGTTTGCGACGATCCCGGCGCGGCGGCGTGAGGCTTGCCGACGGTCGGCGCCAGCGTCATCTGCAATCGGTCGCGCTGTGCGGATGGATGCGGCGGCTCCCCGGACGCTTCTGGATGCGCGGCAAGCGCGGATGCGCCCAAGGGCTGCGCCAGTTTCACCGGCTTGGCGTGCGGCATCATCACCACAGTTTGGCTGTTATTTTCATCCTGCGAACCGGCCAGGGCGGCCTGCATCTCCGCCACGCTCAGAAACCGCTGCTCTGGCCGCACCGCCAACGCCCGATCAACCACTTCCAGCAGATTGGTGCTGTAGCGCCCGGCCCCGGCTTCAATGGCCGGTTCCATTTGATCATCGAGCAGCCGTTCCGCCGCTTCAATCGGCGTGCGCCCGGTGATGCAACGATACAGCACCGCGCCCAGCGCATAGACATCGGTCCAGGTTCCGTAGCGGTCATTGCGGGTGGTGTACTGTTCCGGCGGCGAATAGCCCGGCGTCACCAGGCTGGTCACGCTCTTGCTGTGCCGCCCGACTGCCTCCCGCGCCGCGCCAAAGTCAATCAGAATCACCCGATGGTCGCTGGAACGGACATACAGATTCGACGGCTTGATGTCGCGGTGCAAATAGCCTTGCTCATGCACCGCCTGCAATGCCGGAAGTACGTCTTCAAGCAGGCCGCGTATCTCTTCCTCGCCGAGAGTCTCTCCATCGCGCAACACCGCGCTCAACGGCTCGCCCTCTTCGTAATCCATGACGATGTAAGCGGTGCCGTGCGCCCGGAAATAACGCTTCACCCGCACCACATAAGGATGCTGAACGCGAGCCAGCACCCGCGCTTCATCGAGAAAGCGCTCCAATCCCCACAGATAGTCCGAGACCTGTCCTTCAGCGACGCTGCTCTCGCCCTGGGTATTCGGGTGGACGGTAACGCCATCTGCATCGCGGAACGACCATTCGACCGGGAAATATTCCTTGATCGCCACCCAGGTTTCCAGGTGGGTATCCAGCGCCTTGTAGGTCACGCCGAAACCGCCCGCGCCTAAAATCGAGTCGATGCGGTATTCATCCAACAGGCAGGCGGACGGCAAGGCATTGGCCCGGCGGGCGCTGCTTTTAGGAGGAGGGGTCGGTTGCGGGTTGGTCATCGGTCAATCCATCGGCGGCTTAGAAATCCGCGCTGCGCGGGGTGCGCGGGAATGGGATGACATCGCGCACATTGCTCATGCCGGTGATGTAGCTGACCGTGCGTTCAAAGCCCAGTCCAAAACCGGCATGGGGCACACTGCCGTAGCGGCGTAAATCCCGATACCAATTATAGGCGGTTTTATTCATCGCCAATTCGTCCAGCCGCGCATCCAGCACGTCCAACCGTTCCTCACGCTGACTGCCGCCAATGATCTCGCCGATGCCCGGAGCCAGCACGTCCATGGCAGCAACCGTGCGCCCGTCATCATTGACGCGCATGTAGAAGCTCTTGATCGCTTTCGGATAGTTCATCAGCACCAGCGGACGACCGACGAAATCTTCCGCCAAATAGCGTTCATGTTCCGACTGAAGGTCCATCCCCCACTGAACGGGAAATTCAAAGGCGCGTCCGGCGCGTTGCAGAATGTCGATTGCTTCGCTGTAATCCATGCGTTCAAAAGGCGCATGGACCACCTGTTCCAGGCGCTGAATGCAGGTTTTGTCGATGCGCTGGGCGAAAAAAGCCAGATCGTCGGCGCGTTCGTCCAGCACGGCGCGGAAGATGAATTTGAGCAACGCTTCCGCCAAATCGGCGTTGGCGTGCAGGTCAGCGAAGGCGGTTTCCGGCTCCACCATCCAGAATTCCGCCAAATGGCGACTGGTGTTGGAGTTCTCGGCGCGGAAGGTCGGGCCGAACGTATAGACCTTGGACAGCGCCAGGCAATACGCCTCGACGTTGAGCTGCCCGGAGACGGTCAGAAAGGTCTCGCGGCCAAAAAAGTCCTGGTCGAAATCGATGCCGCCTTGTGCAGTGCGCGGCGGATTGACCAAATCCAGCGTGCTGACCCGGAACAGCGCGCCGGCCCCTTCGCAATCGCTGGCGGTGATGATCGGCGTATGCACCCAGCAATAGCCCTGCTCGTGGAAAAACCGCTGAATCGCCTGCGCCAGGCTGTGGCGAATCCGCGCTACTGCGCCGATGCTGTTGGTGCGCGGGCGCAAGTGGGCCACCGTGCGCAAATACTCGAAACTGTGGGCCTTGGGGGCGATGGGATAGGTTTCCGGGTCCTCGACCCAGCCGATCACTTCCAGGCGCTCGGCCCGCAGTTCGATGCTCTGGCCCTTGCCGGACGACGCAACCAATTCGCCGCTGGCGCGCACCGCGCAACCGGCGGTGAGATGAATCACTTCACTGGCGTAGTTGGGCAAATCGGCGGGGGCGACGACCTGCAACGACTCAAAACAGGAGCCGTCATGCAAGGCGACGAAGGATAAGCCGGCTTTCGAGTCTCGCCGGGTGCGCACCCAGCCTTGTACGCTGATCCGGCTGCCCAGCGAAACCCGGCCCTGCTGGAGCGCGGCAATGGCATGAATGATCATGGATCAGAGGGCTTCCTGATACTTCTCAAGATGACGCGCCCGCGCCTGACCGATCCAATCATCACGACGGATCCGCCCGAAGGATTTAATGCTGGTTTCGATCCGCTCGATGTCCGCGTCGCTCAACATCGCCAATTGCCGATAACTGGCCACGCCACAGGCGTATAACTTCTTCTCCAGAGCCGGGCCAATGCCGACAATCAGCTTGAGGTCATCCGCGATGCTGGCCGCTGCTGGCGCTTCCGGCGCAACCGGCAAGGGAGTTTCCGCCGCCGCTGGTGCTTCCGGCGTAACCGGCAAGGGAGTTTCCGCCGCCGCTGGCGCTTCCGGCGTAACCGGCAAGGGAGTTTCCGCCGCCGCTGGCGCTTCCGGCGCAATCGGCAAGGGAGTTTCCGCCGCCGCTGGCGCTTCCGGGGCGGTTACAGCCGATGCCGCCGGGGATGCGTAGGGATTCATCCAATCCGGGTAGACAAACCCGCCGTGACGCAGAACCGTGAAATACTCCTCCCACCACTGGTTTTGCGTTTGAATCCAGCGCTGCAACACTTCCTCCATCTGCCGCACCCAGGGCGTCATCATCTCTGGAGGTTCGCGCTCTTGCGCCACGCGATGCACCCATTGTTCGACCCAGGCGACTTCCTGATCGAGGGTTTTTTTAACAGCCGATTCCCAGGTGTTGAGATTTTTCAAATAGGTTTCGCGCCAGGCTTCGACGCCAGCCGGCGGCTGAAAAGGCACGGCGGAACACAGACTCTCCCAGAGGCGCTTCTGCGCATCGGTCCAGCTTTTGAAAATATCTTCATTGATCCACGGTTTGATCATGGTTTGCGCTCCTCCACGGCAGGACAAATATTTTCGTTCATATTTTTCCCAATGTCTCTCTTCGCAAGATCAATGGCAAGAGCCGCTCGATCTGCGTTGATCGGCAATGAACGAAAAACGGCAACCGCATCCCTGTCCAGCCGCGCACAGTGCGCCGCCTTAAAGGGATGGAGGAGTTTGCGCTAGGCGGCGCAAGAACAAGCGGGAGGGGTAAACCGGATATTCAGAGATCGGTTCATCGGTTCAATGCAAGCCGATCAAGATCAATATGGCTGGAATCAGCGCGGATGCAAAAGGCGATTAGCGCCGGGACAGATCGGGGTTTTTGACCGGCGCTATCAACGCATCGAACGCCGCTGAATGCGCGTCATCAACGAAATCCTTTTGATTGATCAAGCGGCTTTCTGGCAACGTCGCCGGGGTGTCCGCCAGTTTCGCCGGCTGGGGCGCTGTCCCAATCGGGGTCTGCGGAGCCTGCACCGTCACCGGAAAGCGCCAAACCGCAGCGGGTTCGCGGAGATAGGCGACCGTCTCCACCGACGCGATCTGTTCATCCGAACCCCGCGAGAACCCCCGCTGCGCATCGCTCTGATGCGGCGGCAAAGGAATCCAGTAGGAGGCGAGCGCCAACGTCGCCGCTAGCGCCAGAATAAAAATTTGCTTGCGTTGCAGGGGCGTGTTCATGAAGGCCAGGCTCCAGTTAGCGAATCGGGGTATTCAGATAATGGTTTGGCAAATTTTATGCCATAAACCTGATAAATTGTAGAATTTTTATATCTCAATCATTAATCGACTATTTTCCCCAATACGCTGTCCAGGCGCACGACGCGCCTGATCACAGGAAGAATGAGGCGCGGCCCATCACTGACATTTCTTGATCCCTTGATGATCGAGACCCCGCCGCGTCGGTTCACTCTGAACCGCTGTGCCGCTCGATCATTTGACCGTGGCCCTGGCAAATGTCATATTGCCGCGTTTTACAGCGCTGGGCATGACCCAGCCGCCGCACCTCTGGCTTCAACCGCACCCGCACCCCAAAGTTGACAATGAAACGAGAACCGATCAGCCCCTATTTTGACATTAAAAAAGACGCGGAAGGCCGCGAGTATATGGAAGTTTATCTGGAAGGCATCGCGTTGTTGCGGCTGGTGCTCAGTAACAAGGGCACCGCCTTTACCGAAGATGAGCGCGTCGCTCTGGGGCTGGACGGTCTGTTGCCGCCGCAGGTCAATACGCTGGAGCAACAGGTAGAACGGGTCTATCGCGGCTTTCTGCGCGAACCCGATCCCATCGCCAAGTATCAGTATTTGCGGTCGCTGCAAGAACGGGCGGAAACCCTGTTCTACGCCCTGCTGGAGCAGCACCTCGAAGAAATGATGCCGATCATCTATACCCCGACGGTCGGCCAGGCGGTGCAGCAATTCAGCCATCTTTACCAAAACCCGCGCGGCTTGTCCTTTTCGCCGCTGAATATCGACCGCGCCGCCGGCGTAGTGCGCAACTTCCCGTGGAATGACGTGCGCATGTTCGTCGCTACCGATTCTTCAGCCATTCTCGGCATCGGCGATCAGGGTTATGGCGGACTGGCCATCGCTATCGGCAAACTGGCGCTCTACACCATCGGCGGCGGCGTCAACCCGTTCCACGCCATGCCGGTCAAGCTGGATGTCGGCACCGACCGCCTGGAGCTGCTCAACGATGAGTTTTATCTCGGCGTTCGGCAGCGGCGGTTG
>JBDHRB010000156.1:0-6011 GCA_039807355.1 Candidatus Competibacteraceae bacterium | reverse complement strand
GTCAACTTCACCAATCGCCACTGGAAACCGCCCACCAGCGAAAATCAACATATCTGGCCGTTCCTGAAACCGGAAACCTTCACCAAGGCGCGAGCGGCGGCACCCGGCTGGGATGTGTACGTGCTCGAACAGGAATGGCGCGAGTGGATCGCGAAGAAGGAACCAGCCAAACGTCCCGATGCCGCCTTCGTGGCGTTTTGCCGGAAGCGGTTTCAAAACCAAGGGCGGCCGTAGCAAAATTTTTTGAATGACGTGTATTGAGATAATGGCAATAAATCAACGCATCCAATCGGGTTGAAGGAAAACGGCCGCCGCTATCGCGAGCACCAGCACCAATAAAACCAGCAAAACCCCTAACCGGCCACTTTTAAAGGATGAGGGTTTTGGCGGTGCCGGGAGTAGCTTCTGTTCCAGTTCGCGGCGGGCTTGCTGCTCGGCTTCTAGCATCGTCAGCAACCGCGCTTCTCGGTCTCTCGCGTCGCGCAACTGCGCTTGCAGCAGTTCCAGCAGGGTGTCAGTGGGTGCACACCCCCCTGCTGCGTCCTGTAGCAACGCAGCACCCTCCCCCTGCTGCGTGGCCTGTAGCGGCCCGAACGCGCGCAGCAGTTCGGACAGGTCGATGCAGCGCCCCCCTGCTGCGTCGGTGGTCGTCGATAAGCGCCCGGATTTTATGGCGCGTTGTAAGGTGGTCCGGCTCACCCCTGCTGCGCGGGCTGCTGCGCTGATACTGAATGTGGTCATGCTGCACACCCCCCTGCTGCAAGATGTAGCATAAGACCTGCTGCGCTACATGCGGCGTGGGCAGTGGTCGGCCGGCGCCTTGCCAGCCCAAAATAGGTGGTCACACATCGTTTTGTCTCGTGTTGGCGAGGGCGGGGCGCCGGCGATTCAGGGGCTTGCGCGCGGGGGTCGGGGCAACACGGGACGGAAGGCGTCAGTCGGGTATGTTCAGGATACGTGCAGGACTTTCGCTTGGAGGGCTCCATACCACCACATGTAGTGGATTACTTGGCAAGATGAACCATGCATGTAGTGTGAAAGCGAAAGTCCTGTACTCATTACACGTATCCTGATCAGACCCGTCAGTCGGTCCATCAGGCAGACCGGCACCGATCCCCCGCGAAAGCGGTCCGTCGCAACCGCTCGGCGGGTCGCTTTTGCCGCATACCTCCACCGCCGTGGAGCTATGCGGAAATCATATACCCACATTTCGCTTAAATTTCTCTAACTTATTGAAATTATTATGGTCAGTTAACAAGAATGTGGCAACTTGATTGAATTTAAGTTACTGATTTAAATAATAAAAAATAAATAAGCGAACAGTGGGCATATAATCACTAGCCGGAAAGAAGGACATGAAATGCCACCTAGAGTAATTAACCCACCACTTGAAGATTTGCCAAATCTTAGACAACCACTGACGGAAGGTGAAAATGTTGTTCTCAATTATTTTATTGAGCATCTTCCTTCTGAATGGGAAATTTATGTCCAACCTCACTTAAATGGATTACGTCCAGACTTTGTTTTATTGCACCCAAAAAGAGGGATTGCAGTCTATGAGGTGAAGGACTGGGATCTTTCCGCGATGGAATATTTCATAAAAATACGAGGCGACGGTACTCCAATATTGATGGGTAGCCGTGATGGAAAACAGTTTTCACTTGAAAAGCAAAATCCGGTAACAAAAATTGATGTTTACAAAGAGGATATTTACAATCTCTATTGCCCTCGATTGCAAACTAATACAGGTTTTGGTGCCATAATCGCCGGTATTATATTCCCCTTCGCACTAACAGAGCATGTTTCAGAACTCCTCGCCCCTTTACGCAAACATTATGGTCACGACCAATATCCACGATTGTACCCTATTATCGGACGGGACATATTGAAAAGCCAAAAAAGCTGGACATTAGAAAGGAATGTCCTCTCTTGTGCAAATAAAACAGATGATCGAATGAGTGAAGAGCGAGCCGCAGACCTTCGTAATTGGCTTGTTGAGCCTGAGTTTGCTCGTGATCAACGGACACCGTTAATTGACTTGCTAACTCCGAAGCAAAGAGATGTTGTACTAAACAAGGATAATGCCGCATTTAGGAGAATTCGTGGTTCTGCTGGGAGTGGGAAGTCGTTTGTACTTGCAGGTCGTGCAGCTCAGCTTGCCAAAGATGGCAAGCGTGTACTTGTTATAACCTTTAATATTACACTGATAAACTACCTACTTGACCTTGCAGTTCGTTTCGCCCAAAACGGTAAAATTCGCAAACAAATTTTTGCATACAATTTTCATTACTGGTGCAAAAAAGTTGCACTAATGGCAGGACATTATTCTGATTATCATGCCTTGTGGAAAGGAGCTAGCTCACAAAAAGTGCTCCAGGAGACACTAGCTGAGGCAGTAACCAAATGGCTAGATGACTTGGATGAGGACAGAAGATGGGATGCTATTTTGCTCGATGAAGGGCAAGATTTCGAATTGTCTTGGTGGTTGGCATTGCGCAAAGCACTTATTCAAGAAGGTAAAGGTGAGGCTTTATTGTGCGCTGACAGGGTACAGAACATTTATGGGATTACACCTTGGACTGAAGATAAAATGACAGGGGCTGGTTTTCGCGGACAATGGATGGCTCTTGACGAATGTTTCCGAATGCCACCGTCATTATGCAAACTCGCCGAAACATATATCAACGATTTTCTCCCAGATGCTGAACACATTAGACCCATACCGCCTAAAAACTATGAATTTGATTATTATTCTTCACTGAAATGGTGGCATGTATCTGATGGAAATATTGTTGCCCAAGCTTGTTTTGACGCAATAATTGATATTATCAAGACATCAAATCCACCGATCTCCTATGCTGACTTGGTATGTGTCGTCGAAAATGCAGACATTGGCCTTTCAGTAGTTAAGTTGCTAAACGATAAGGGAATTAACTCAATCCATACATTTGGCCGTGGTGATAACAAAAACGAAATAAGTAAAGATAGTCGCCGTAAGAAGTTAGCATTTTTTCAAGGTGACGGCAGAGTGAAGCTTACAACCCTTCACAGTTTCAAAGGATGGGAAACAAAGGCTTTAATTGTTCAAATATCACGGGCGAGTTCTGACAGCACCTTATCACTAGCATATGCTGGAATAACAAGGCTAAAACAAAACGATAGAGGATCTTATCTGACGGTTATCAATACAACACCGAATCTTAAGGAATATGGGAAAAAATGGCCTGTATATCTTGAATACAACCCTCTTGATTTCGCTTGAATAGGATCGGAAAGAGAAGTTTCCAACTAGCGGTACACTAGCGGCTGATCCGCCCGACCGGTTTATTTGGTCTGGCGGGTCATCCTTATGGCGTTAGGCTCTCGGCACCAGCGAGCACAACACTGTTCAGCACGGTCTGTCTAATTTTAAAATAACTGCCTGACGAACGAAGCTGAGCTTATTGAATTTATGCATTTATTTCTCTTAAAATTCTATTTCCATCAAGCAGTTCTCCTCCAGAGCCCATAAAATAAAAATCTATCTTTGGTGCATACACTTGCTTATATGCAAAGGTAATTATTTTACTATTTAATAATGCAACAACTTCTTTTTTAGCATTAATAACCCCTTCCCTTCCATCAAATTCTCCCAATAAAGCTATATTTTTTGTAAGGGGAAAATAAACCTGTGTGTCTTTTAAGCCAAAGCCAGGACTATTTCTATAAATAGGCGGAATTTTATTTGGTTCATTCCAAGTGAGGATCACTGGATGATCTGAGGTGATAAAAAAACCGCTTTCGCCTGTTGATTGGATAAGTAACCAATTACGTCTATATAGGCATGGCAAAATCGCATCTATACCAACCATCTCCATCCTAAGATGATGTTCTGTAGAAAGTTTAATCCGATATTTTTTACGATCATGAAATGCTTTAATTTCTTCATAAGAAATACTCGGTTCTAGTTTTTGCCCATCTGCTTTCATTTTCTCCATTTGAGATTCCCAGCGTTCTTTCGTTTCCAACGAGAGATCCATAATCATTTCTAAAACCTGCACTTGAAATTGCCTAAAATTCTCACGCATTTCTGGCGATCTAATTGAAAGAAGTGCTATTAAATTTAGAATGTGATCCTTATCTATACCATTAAATATGGGCGTTTCATCAACTCTTTTTATTGCAGTAGCAACTCTCCCTTCAAATTCAGATAAAGAGGTTTCAACAGCATTTTGATCAACTCCATCAATATTAATTCGATTAAAGTCTCTGATTCCACCTACATTTCTTGGTTTTGTCTCAAATTGTGTTTTTTTCTTGAAATCAATAACAGACAACATTGATTTTTTTGAACCACTTTTTGTGAAACCCTTAAGGTAGCATTGAGAAAGATAATGATGATGTCTTGCTGACATTTATTTATTACCCAAATAATTATTACATCGTTATCGAGAATAGCCACCGCCACCGAGAATCGTTGAAGTTTTCGGCAACCCTAAACAAACCTCTCGTTCATGCGCTCACCCTCCGGGCGCGGGATATCGGGGTTTCGGTCGCGGCGTGGGTATCGCCAATTTCGGCGGTTCCTGCTTCGGGGCCGGTGGCGGGCGCTCTGGCTCCTGGGTTTTCCGTTGTTCGGCTTCCCGCTGCCGGCGTTCGGCCTCCGCTTGGGCGCGGGCCTCCGCATTTAGGCGCTCCCGTTCGGCATCCTGCGCGGCCTTGGCCCGCTGGATCAGGCCGGCCCGCTCCTCGATCCGCCCTTGTAGCGCGGCCAACTGCCGCCGCCCGTCCTCGGTCATCTGCCGCGCTTCGCGTTCGGCGGCTGGCAGGCGTGCGTTGTAAGCCTCTTGAGCCACCGCGAGGGCCGCCAGGGCCTGCTCCAGCGTGGTCCTGGCCTCCGTGATCCGTTGTTCCCAAGCCGGTACCTCCCGGCGTTTGCTGCCGGGAAGGCCCGCCATCAGCAACAAGCCCAGCTTGTGGACCTGGCGCCAGTCGGCGTAAGCCGCTTTCAGCGCGTCGAGCGCCTGTCCTGCCGCCGTCGCGGTCCGCTGGGCTTGCGCCAGCTCGCCCCATTTATCGGCCAGCCACGTTGCAGGTGGGGGCTCGTGCCGCGCCAGCCACTCCCGATGACGGGTCCACTCCGACCACTCGCGCTCCAGAGCCGGAATATCCGCGCTCAAGAGCGCCTGCCGTTCGGCGTCCCGCTGGCGCCGGGCGGGCTCCGCTTCGTCCGCCAGTCGCTGCCGTTCCGCTTCGGCGGTCTCCGGCGAGGAGAGTGGACGGGCCGGCGCTGGCTCGGCAAATACCGCTTCCAAGGGCGGAGGAAACACCTGGGTCGGGTACAACCGAGCGGTTTGGGCGCGCAACGCCTGAAGGATGTTCTCCTGGGCCGGAGCGTGGGCCTCCGCCGCAGCGGCCTCCGGCCGGGGTGGCGGCCGGGCCGGCGGCGGTTCGGCAAACGCCTCGTCCTCGAAAGGAGGCAACACCGCCATCGCGTACAACTGGGCGGTTTTTTCTCGCAACGCCTGGATGATGTTCTCCTGGGCCGGGGCGCAAGCCTCCGCCTCGGCGGCTGGCGGCTCTGCGGGCCGCGTCGGTTCGGTTTCCCGCCGTTCGGCTGCTGGCCGCGCCTCCGCGTCCCGCTGGCGGTCGGCGTTGCTCGCTTGGACCGCCCGGTTGCTCTCGCCCAGCCGGGTCGGCACGCCCCGGCGCTCCAGCGCGGTGGCGGTCGGCCCCAGGTGGATCGTGGCCTCCCGGTCGATCGCTTGAGCCTCCAGGCGGCGGTGATCGACCCGGGCCTCGACCCCCGCCTCGCGCAGCCGCGCGTTCTGCACCTCGGCGAACCGTTCCCGCCACCGCCTAATTTCGCCGCTCTTGAGGTCGTCCAGCTCGCGGGTTTTCTCGGTGAACCCCGCCGCTGTCAGCCGGCGCGTGGTCAGCAGGATGTGGGCGTGATGGTTGCGCGCGTCGCCGGCCCGGCCCGGCCGGTGGATCGCCACGTCGGCGGCGCAGCCGTGCCGGAGGACCAGCTC
>JBDHRB010000155.1:0-6019 GCA_039807355.1 Candidatus Competibacteraceae bacterium | reverse complement strand
ATTTTCCCCGCCAGCGTTGCGAATCGCTTCGCAGCCGCGCAAGCCGTCGTTGCCCATGCCGGTCAACACCACCGCCAGCGCATTGCCTTGATAAGTCGCGGCGACGGAGCGGAACAGCACATCGACCGCGGGACGGCAGGAGTTTTCCGGCGGGTCTTGATTGAGTTGCAAACGCACTTGCGCGCCCTGTCGCTCCAATGCCAGATGCGAGCCGCCCGGAGCCAGGCGGATCTGTCCGGGCCGCAGCACTTCGCCAGCCTCGGCCTCGGCGACCGGCAACGCCGACTGCGCGGCCAGGCGCTCGGCCAGCAGTCGGGTGAAGATCGGCGGCATGTGCTGGACGATGACAATCGGCGCGGGGAAATGGGCGGGCAGGCGCGGCAATAATTCCGCCAGGGCATTGGGGCCGCCGGTCGAGACGCCAATAGCCACGATATCGACACGCGGTCGCGTCGGGCGAATCATCGGGCGCAGCGCCGCACCGGCCAACGGTTCAGGCGGAGCAGGCGGCGCAGGACGGGCAAGCGGCGCAGGACGGGCAACTGGCTTGAGCGCCGCCGCCGCCGGCGCGTTCAACAGATGCCGACAGAATACTTTGATGCGCGGGATTAATTCATCGCGCACCCGTTGCAACGACGCCATCATGTTGCCGGTGTTGGCGGGCTTGGTGACATAGTCATTGGCGCCGCGCCCAAGCGCCTCCAGAGTGACCGCAGCGCCCCGTTCGGTGATCGAGCTGAACATAATCACCGGCAGGCGCGGCTGGCGCTTGCGAATCTCAGTCAGGGTCTCCAACCCATCCATCACCGGCATTTCCACGTCGAGAATCACCATGTCGGGATTGATCGCGGACAACTTGTCCAGGGCGACTTGCCCATTCTGGGCGCTGCCCACCACATCCAGTTGCGGATCGCCGGCCAGCACATCGGTGAGCAGGCGGCGGATCACCGCCGAATCGTCAACCAGCATAATGCGGATTTTTTCAGCCATGGCTCAGGGGAGAACTCTTAGCAGTTTGCATGTTTCTACACCGCCTCACAGGTAAAAGACTTCAATGAATATTGATCGGCATCAGCGGCGAATACCTGAGCGATCCGATGCGCTTCCGCCTGAGCGGCGACTCTTGATCAAGCGCGCCGGCGGCGGCGCGCCCGTTACCCGGCGTTTCCTCGGCGCAGACGTTGAGTTGACGTTGGGTTGCCCGGCCAGCCGGTTAAACGGCAGACCGGGTTCCGGCCCGGCGCAGACCGTGCGTCCCGCCGGGTTCATAGCGGAAGCGGTCCACCAGTTGTTGCAGTTCAGCAGCCATACGCGCCATTTCTCCAGAGGCGGTATGTACGTCATTGGCGCTGCTCAGGGTGTGCTGGGTCGCCTGCGCTACATTGGTGATGTTGTGCGCGATCTCGGCGCTGCCCCGCGCCGCATCGGCGACGCTGCGACTGATTTCATTGGTGGTGGCGGTCTGTTCTTCCACGGCGCTGGCAATGGTGATTTGAATATCATTGATTTGATTGACAATCGCACTGATGCCGCCGATAGCCTCCACCGCGCTGCCGGTGTCCATCTGAATCGCTTCGATCTTGCGGCCAATTTCTTCAGTTGCCTTGGCGGTTTCCTTGGCCAGCTCTTTGACTTCATTGGCGACGACGGCAAAGCCCTTGCCCGCTTCGCCGGCGCGGGCCGCTTCGATGGTCGCATTCAGCGCCAACAAATGGGTCTGTTCGGCGATGGAAGTAATCACCTTGATGATATTGCCAATTCCGGCGCTGCTGTCGCCCAGCTTGCGGACGATGGTGTTGGCGTTTTGCGCCATGGTCACCGCCGAGGCGACCACCCGGGCTGCTTCAGCGGCGTTCTGGGCGATTTCGCGGATGCTGGCGCCCATTTCCTCAGTCGCGGTAGCCACCGCCTCGACATTGTTGCTGACCTGATCGGCGACTGATGTCGCCATGCTGGCGCGACTGGAAGCGGCCTCGGCGTTGCCGCCCATTTGATGACTGACCACCGTCAATTCTTCGGCGGCCCCGGCCAGGGTCTGCGCCGTCTGGCCGATCCGCGCCATGCTGTCGCGCAAGGTCGCCAGGAGTTGATTCAACCCTTGGGCCATTTGGGCCAATGAATCGCTCCCGGTCACGCTCATTTCCGGGGTCAGATCGCCGGCGGCGGCGGCGCTCACCGTCTTGAGCATCTGTTCCACCTTGGTTTGCAGAAGGTGAGTCTGCTCTTTTTCCCGCTCCATCACCTCTTTTTCCCGCTCCATCGCCTCTTTCATCGCCCGTTCGCTGCGCAGTTTTTCCGTGATCGGCTCCCAGGTAATCATCGGCCCCTGATAGACGTCATCCCGGCCATGCACCGGGCTGAAATACAGCTCAAAAAACTCGCTGCCTAAAGCGATGATCGCCTTGTGCGGCAGACGGGCCGGGTCGGCGACGATCCGGCGCAGATCGGCCTGCTGGCGGTAGAACAAATCCAGCGGTTGACCGATCAGCGCGTTGAGCGGCGCGGGCAGGCTGCTTTCCATGCTGCGCAACAGGCGCTCCATGGCCGGATTCATATAGCGCAGCCGAAGCTGACGGTCCGCGACCATGATGTTGGAGGGGGCGCTTTCCACCATGGACAGCACCCGCCCGACCGCCTGGCGCTGTTCCGCCACTTCGTTCCAATCGACTTTTTCGGTTTGCAGAACGGTGTGAATGCCCGCCACCGCCTGATTGAGCGATTGGGCTATTTCGCCCAGTTCATCCTTGGAAAGCACCTGAGCTTTATGGGAGAGGTCGCCATTGGCCAGGCTGTGCGACAGGTCCAGGACTTCCCGGACGCTGGCCTTGAGGCCGCGTGTCAACGCAAAGGACAGTCCCAGCAGCGGGACTAGCAAGACGATCACAATCAACGCTTCGCGCAGCAGCGCGTTGAAAAACGTATCGCGCATTTCATCGACATAGACGCCGGTGCTCAATACCCAATCCCACGGCGCGATTTCCCGGGCGTAAGCGACTTTGGGGATGGACTTGCCAGCGCCGGGCCGGGTCCAGGCATAGGTGAGGAAGCCGCTGCCTTCGCGCCGGGCCAGTTCGCTCAGTTCGGCGAGGATCGCCGTCAGGGCGCTGGCCTCGCGCCCGCCGCGCAGGGTCTGGTTTTCCAACTCCGGGCGGGCCGCATCGAGCAGCAGGCGCTGATTCTGGTCGAGAATCAGGAAATAAACATCCTGATAGCGCATGTTGCGCAGGGTTTCGATGGACAGCTTCTGTGCTTGCTCGCGGGTCAGCGCCCCGGCCTGTTCCTGCTTCTGGTAGCGGTCGATGACGCCGCTGGCGATTTCGACCAGATGGAGGGTCAGGGCCTTGGGTTCTTCCATCAGGTGTTGCCAGCGGACATAGAGGGACAGCGTTGCCAATAACACCATGCTGGCGGCGGCCCAGCCGACGATCAGGAGCAGCTTGCCGTGCAGGTTGAGATTTTTCAGAACGCTCATGGATTTTTTTCTCCGAAGAGCCGGCCCCAAGCCAGTTCCGGGTTTCTAGTTTTCGGTTTTTTTTGCAGATTCGCCAAGGCGGTTCAGGAGCGCCGAATTAAACAGTTTGTCGATATTCAGCGTCAGGAGCAAACAACCTGGCAGTTTGTAAGCGCCGTGAATCAGTTCGCGGGCGATGCCGTTGAGCGTGTCGGGCGGATGCTCGAAACCGCTCTGATCGACATCCAGCACATCGCCGATGCGATCCACCAGCAGGCTGAACGCGCCTTGCCGGGTGTGGACGACAATATTGATCGGGCGGCGGTCATCCTGCCGGTCGCCGATCTGCAACAGGCGGCGCAGGTCAATTGCGGTGACGATCTGGCCGCGCAGGTTAATCAGGCCGCGAATCACCGGCGAGGCCAGCGGCACCGGGGTCACCGCCTGATAGCGAATCACTTCCTGAACTTTTTCTACATCGACGCCGAAAAAGCGGTTGTCGAGAAAGAAGGTGCAAAACTGGCGATGTTCGGCCATTGGATCAGGCCTCTTCGGCCAGCGCCAGCAGCGGCGCGGCCCGTTGCAGGAAGGCGGCGACATCGAACAATTCGGTGACGCGGTTCTGGATCACCACCGTGCCGGAGACATAGGCGCGGGTCGAGCGGCCTTTGCTCTGGAAAGCGTCCTGGATGATGTCGATGATTTCATCGACGATCAGGCCGACCCGGCGCGCCCCGTCGCCAAAGACGATGACTTGCAGGAGCGGGGTGACGAAAGCGCCATTTTCCGCTTCGGCGACACGCGGCGCCGGGCGGCGTTCGCCGAGCAAATCCCACAAATGGAGCAGCGGCAGAATCTGTCCTCGATATTGGATGACCTCGACCGCGCCGACGTTTTCCACCTGGGCGGGGTCGAATTCCTCCAGCCGCGATACCGGGGCCAGCGGGATGGCCAGTCGGCCATTGCCCGGCGAGCGCACCAGCAGCAGGGTCTGGATTTCAGCTTGGCGGTTGTGCGTCTCCGGCAACTGCGCCGAGGCTCCGTGATCATGGCTGTCGCTGACGATCCGCGCCTGCTGGGCGATGCCGAGAATGTCGAGAATCAGCGCCACCCGCCCGTCGCCCATGATCGTGGCTCCGGCGAATACCGGGATGTCCTGCAATACCTTGTCGAGCGGCTTGACGACAATTTCCTGGGTGTCGTTGATCTGATCGACCACCAGGCCCATCTGGTGCTGGCCGGCCTGCAAGACCACGATGTTGAGTATCCGGGCCGAGGAGGTCAGGGCCAGTTCCTGATTGAGATAGACAATCGGCAGCAGTTTGCCGCGCAGCCGATAGACCGGATGGCTGTGTACATATTCAATCGCGGTTTCCTGCTGCTCCTCGTTGACGCGGATCAGCTCCAGCAGGTTGACCTGGGGAATGGCGAAGCGCTCGCCGCCGCTGGTGATAATCAGCGCCGGGACGATG
Source organism: Candidatus Competibacteraceae bacterium (assembly GCA_039807355.1). Taxonomy (GTDB): domain Bacteria; phylum Pseudomonadota; class Gammaproteobacteria; order Competibacterales; family Competibacteraceae; genus UBA2383. Next base: position 1,096 of record JBDHRB010000155.1, on the reverse strand, counting down.
GCCAGAGTCAGCGGAATGCGAATTTTGAAGGTGGTGCCGCGTCCCAGCTCGCTTTCCAAATCAATGACCCCACCGATCTTTTCGATGTTGGTCTTGACCACATCCATGCCGACGCCGCGCCCGGAAATATTGGTGATTTTTTCCGCGGTGGAAAAACCGGCGAGAAAAATCAGCCGCCGGAAATCCTGGTCGCTCATGGCGGCGGCGCGTTCCGGGGTGATCAGACCTTTTTCCAGGGCCTTGTTGCGCAGCTTGCGCGGATCAATCCCGGCGCCATTGTCGGCGATTTCGATATGCACCTGACCGCCTTCGTGATAAGCGCGCATTAACAGACAGCCTTCTTCCGGCTTGCCGGCGGCGCGGCGCACCGCCGGCATTTCGACGCCGTGATCGACCGCGTTGCGCACCAGGTGGGTCAACGGGTCTTTCATCGCCTCGATCAGGCTTTTATCCAGCTCGGTTTCCTTGCCCTCCATTTCCACGCGCACCTGCTTGCCGCAACTGACCGCCAGATCGCGCACTACCCGGGGAATTTTTGCCCAGATATTGCTGATCGGCTGCATCCGGGTGCGCATGATGCCTTCCTGCAACTCGCTGGTGATCAGATTCAGGCGTTGCGAAGCGGCGGTCAGGTGCGGATTTTCCTGAAGCAGGGTGTATTCGACGATCTGATTGCGCGCCAGCACCAGCTCGCCGACCAGATTCATCAGCTTGTCCAGCAGCGGCACGTCAACCCGAATCGAGCTTTCCGCCACTGCGGAAGGCGCGGCCAGCGAACGCTCCGGCGCGGCGGGCGCAGCGAACTCTGGCGCTGAGGGCGTCGCAACGACCGGGCGTTCTAGCGCAGCGGCCATTGCAGTGGGCGGGGCTGCCGGTTCCGGCGGTGGTTTTTTCGCCGGCGGCGGTTGCAGAAGAAATACTGAGCCGGGCGGCAGCAGATCAGCGTCCGCAGGCGCATCGTCGGCGGACGGCGGCGCGGATGGGTGCAGCGCCGGTGCTGTTGGAACCGGTTCCGGTGGCGGCGGAGGCGGTTGCGGCGGTTCTGCGGGCGGCGGCGCGGCCTCGCCGTCCTTGAGGCGGTTGAGAACCGCGATCA
>JBDHRB010000154.1:0-6022 GCA_039807355.1 Candidatus Competibacteraceae bacterium | reverse complement strand
TCGACCAGCGGATAAGCCTCCGGGTGGACTGCGGAGCGATCCAGCGGGTTGTCGCCATTGGCGATGCGCAGAAAGCCCGCCGCTTGTTCAAAGGTTTTGTCGCCGAGCCGGGCGATTTTGCGCAACTGCTCGCGGCGGCGGAACGGGCCATTGGCATCGCGGAATTCGATGATGTTGCGGGCCAGCGTCGCGTTCAATCCGGCTACCCGCGCCAGTAGCGGCGCTGAAGCGGTATTCACATCGACGCCGACCGCGTTGACGCAATCTTCCACAACGGCGTCCAGCGACCGCGCCAGGCGGGTCTGACCGACATCGTGCTGATATTGGCCGACGCCGATGGCCTTGGGTTCGATCTTGACCAGTTCCGCCAGCGGGTCCTGCAAGCGGCGGGCGATGGATACCGCGCCGCGCAAGGAAACATCGACTTCAGGAAACTCCTGCGCCGCCAGTTCCGAGGCGGAATACACCGACGCCCCGGCTTCCGAGACCACCCGTTTTTGCAAACGCAGTTCCGGGTGGCGCTGGATTAACTCAGTCGCCAACCGGTCGGTCTCGCGGGACGCCGTGCCATTGCCAATGCTGATCAGTTCCACATGATGTCGAGCGCAGAGTTCGGCAAGCGCGTGCAGACTGGCTTGCCACTGATTGCGCGGCGGGTGGGGATAAATTGTTGCGGTCTCCACTAGCTTGCCGGTGGCGTCCACCACCGCCGCTTTCACCCCGGTGCGCAGGCCGGGATCGAGACCGAGGGTCGGGCGAGCGCCGGCGGGCGCGGCCAGCAACAGATCGCGCAGATTGCTGGCAAAGACTCGAATGGCTTCCTGCTCCGCCGCCTCGCGCACACGCTGCTTCAGTTCAGTTTCCAGATGCGGCAACAATTTAATCTTCCAGGCCCAGCGCACGGTTTCCTGCAACCAGGAATCGCCAGGTCGGTCTTGGTCGCGGATGTTGAAGTGCGCCGCGACCCGACGCTCGCCGGGATCGACCTCCGGGTGCGCCGGATCGCTGACGTGCAGACTCAGTTGCAGCACGCCCTCATTGCGCCCCCGGAACAGCGCCAGCGCCCGGTGAGAAGGAATTTTCTGCAAGGCTTCCCGGTAATCGAAATAGTCGCGGAATTTCGCGCCTTTTTCCGCCTGACCTTCGACGAGTTGCGAATGCAGCAGGGCGTTTTCCCAAAGATACTCGCGCAAATTCGCCAACAGTTCAGCGTTCTCGGCGAAGGTTTCCATGAGAATTTGCCGCGCTCCGTCCAGCGCAGTCTTGAGGTCGGGAACACCACGCTCGGTGTCGATAAAGGCGGCGGCGCACGCCTCCGGGGTTTGCCCCGGATCGTCGAGCAGCGTCTGCGCCAACCGCCCCAAACCGGCTTCGCGGGCGATCTGCGCCTTGGTGCGGCGCTTCGGTTTGTAGGGCAAATAGAGGTCTTCCAAGCGGGTCTTGCTGTCGGCGGCCAGCAGGGCAGCTTCCAGTTCCGGGGTTAATTGCCCCTGCTCGCCGATGCTGGACAGAATCACCCCGCGCCGCTCGTCCAGTTCGCGCAGGTAACTTAACCGCTCCTCCAGCCGACGCAGTTGCGTATCGTCCAGGCCGTCAGTCGCTTCCTTGCGGTAGCGGGCGATGAACGGCACCGTCGCGCCGCTATCCAGCAGGGCGACGGCGGCTTCAATCTGGGATTCGCGGGCGGTGAGTTCCTGGGCAAGCGCAGCGATGAGATTCATGACCATAACCGATAATTCAGCGTGAAAGGGCGGCCATGATAATCCAATCCGCGCTGAACCGGGCCGGATCAAAAGATTGCCCGGCAACCCCCTGCGGCGCGATCCGACGTTTATGCTTATACCGACCCGCGCATTTTTCTGACTAGAGGCGAATCCCGATGTACAAAACGCGATGGCTTTACCCGGTTCTGCTGCTGTTCGGCGTTATGCCGCTTGAGGGGCTGGCCCGGATCAAACTGACCGCCCTGCCGGTGCGTGAGCGCGTGCAAATCCACCTCGATCATGCGCAAATCACCCTGGTGGAAGAAGAACGGATTGTGCCGCTGGTCAAGGGCGTCAATCCGCTCGATTTCTCCTGGGCCAACACCCGGATTGATCCTGACACGCTGGTATTGCGCATTCTGCCGCCGCCCAGCGGGCCGGCGCTGGACGCCAAGGTGTTGTCGGTCAGCTACCCGCCCAATGAAAACGCCCTGATCTGGTCGGTCGCCGCCAACGCTTCCGGCGCGGCCCGGGTGCGCATCAGTTACGCGCTGGACGGCTTGAGCAAGGATTTTCATTACCGGGCCGTCGCGGATCGCCAGGAAAAAACCCTGGAACTACTCCAGTACCTGCGGGTGAATAACCACGCTAATGAAGCCTATGATCTGGCGCAATTGCAAACCGGAACCGGCGCTGAATTCGACAAGCCGCTCGGCCTCAACCAAACCAAAGAAATACAGATACAACGCTTCGCCGGCGTTCCGCTGCGCAAGACCTACACCGTCGATCCGGTGAAATTCGGCTGGCTGGAACGCGCTCAGGACAAGCTGAATGTGCCGATGCATTATGTGATCAAAAATGCCGGCGCACCGCTCGGCCAAACTGCGCTGCCCGAAGGCAAGGCGCGGATTTTCCAGGATGATGGTCAGGGCGGTTCGGCGTTCCTCGGCGAGGATCGCGGTCCGTTCACCCCGCCGGATGAGGAACTGAAACTCTATCTCGGTCTGGCCCGCGACATCGTGGTGCGGCGCACCCTCGAGCGCAACGAACGCCAGCGCATCGCCGGCAATCTGTATCGCTATGATGTGACGGTGAAATATGAGATCGAGAATTTCAAGGACACCCCGGCGACCCTGGATATTGTGGAAAGCGTCCGGCAGATCCGCGATCAGGTGCGCGGCGATCCGGGCCGCGACCCGGAATGGCAACTCGGCGACGGCTCGCTGCGCCAGCCGGACCCGGAACAGAGTGACGCCGACCGCCTGTTGTTTCACGTCGATCTGCCGGCCCGCCCGGCCACCGGCCCGACGCCGAAACAAACCCAGACGCTGCGCCTGACCTTAAATAATGAGTGGTGAGCGCCATGTTCCTCAAACGAATCGTCTTTGGATTTTGTCTGGCGCTGCTGCCGCTGGCGCTGTCCGCTGGCAATATCGACCTCGCCGCGGTCCCGGAACGGCGCAGCGTGCAATTGACCATCTACAACTCGGAAGACCTGACCCTGGTGCGGGAAAGCCGGGTGCTGACTTTTAAAAAGGGCCTCAATCTCCTGCAATTCTCCTGGGCGAACACCTTGATTGACCCGACCTCGGTGGAATTGCGCTTTCGCGCTCCCGCCGCCGGGCTGGAGGCGCTCGACGCCACCTTCCCGCACGATAAGCCGCAAATGCTCTATTGGAACGTGCAAAGCGACGCCGACCGCGAGGCGACCATCGAAATCAGCTATTTCACCTCCGGGGTTTCCTGGGCGGCGGATTATCTGGCGGTCGCCGATGCCGATGAGAAAACTCTGCGCCTGGAAAGCTGGGTGCGGGTGACCAATCATTCCGGCGAAGATTATGAAAACGCCCAGGTGCGGCTGGTGGTGGGAACGATCAACCTGCTGGAAAAAATCGCCGAGCTGGCGAAGCTGCCGGTCGGGCGGGTCGATGAACTCAAGCGCGAGGAATACCAGCATTTGCGGCGCAAGGCGGCGCGCCAGATGATGGCCCCCGCTCCGGCGCTGGAAATGGCCGCCGGGGCGATGGCCGATGACGCGGTGCAAGCGCCCAAGGAAATCATCAAGCAGGGCTTGAGCGAGTATTTCATTTACACCATTGAAGGAACGGAAACCGTGCCGAACGGTTGGGCCAAGCGTTTGCGCAGCTTCGAGGCGCCGGCGGTGCCGCTGACCGTGGAATATCGCTACCGGCCCCGCGAATACGGCGATCAGCTCACCCGCCTCTATCTGCTGAAAAACGACGCCGCATCCCATCTGGGCAGCACCCCGCTGCCGGATGGAACAATGCAAATCCTGCGCGCCAACCCTGCCGGCGGCTGGCGCTATCTGGCCGCGCACCCTTTGAAATACGTCCCTATCGGCGACCAGATCGAGTTAAACCTGGGCGCGGACCCGCTGGTGGTTTTTGAACTGGTCCAGCAACAGGTCTACCGCGACAACCTGTGGCTCCAGATCAAGGGCGGCAATCTCTACCGCAAGCTGGGCGAGGACGGCGCACATCTGGAGCTGGACAGCCGGGTGGCCGGCTGGGATGAGCATGTGGTTTATCGGCAGCGCATTCGCAACTACAGCGCAAAGCCGATTCATGTGCAGATTCGCCGCGAATACTCCGGGGATGTCGCGTTTCGCAGCCGGCTGAATCCGACCCTGTACGATGCGCAGACCGTACAGTTCGCAGCGGAACTTCCCGCCGGCGCAAAAGCCGCGCTCGATTACGAGGTGCTGAGTCGCATGGGCTATAACCAGAAACAACAGCGCGTGGAGCTGCACAACGCTGATCCCGGACGCTGAACCCGGCGCTCTCCCGCCAACCGGATCAACGCAATACCAGCATCAATTCGCCGTGACCGCGCAGCAAATTGACCAACAGCGGATCGTCGCTGGCGGTGCGGCGCAAATCATCGGTGCTGGACACCCGGCGGCGATTCAGGGCGATGATGATGTCATTCGGGCGCAGTCCAGCGCGGGCGGCGGGACTGCCCGGATCGACCTTGGCGATTAACACCCCCTGCACCTTGCCGGACAATGGCGAATTCGGCCCGATGTCCTCGAAGAACGCCCCGGCCAGACGCGAATCAATCGCATCGCCCTCGGCCTTGGCCGGCGCATATTCGCCGACCTGAGCGTTCAGCGTCAGCGGCTGACCGTCGCGCAGCACGTCAAGCCGCACCGCATCGCCGACTTCCAGCAGGCCAATGGCGTTGCGCAAACTGCTGCTGTCGCGGATCGGTCGGTCGTTGATGCGCAGCACCACATCGCCTTCGCGCAACCCGGCGCGGGCGGCCGCGGAGCGCGGGCTGACCTGGGCGATCACCGCGCCCTGATCCGCCGGGATTTTAAACGCCTGGGCCAGTTCCGCAGTCAGGTCTTGCACCGAGACGCCAAGCTGCCCGCGCCGCACCGCGCCATGGGCGATGATCTGCTTCATCAGCCGCGATACCATATTCGACGGAATGGCGAAGCCGATGCCGACGTTGCCGCCGCCCGGAGCAATGATCGCGGTGTTAACGCCGACCAGTTCGCCGCGCAGATTGACCAGCGCCCCGCCGGAATTGCCGGGATTGATCGAGGCGTCGGTTTGAATGAAATCTTCATAGCCCTGAATGCCCAGCCCAGTGCGGCCCAGGGCGCTGACGATCCCGGAGGTCACGGTTTGGCCCAGACCAAAGGGGTTGCCGACCGCGACGACGAAATCGCCAACCCGCAGGCGCTGGGAATCGGCCAGGGGCAAGGCGGTCAGGTTGCCGCCGGGAATCTGGATCACCGCCACATCGCTTTCTGGATCGGAACCGATGACCTTGGCGGTCAGTTGCCGACCATTGCTCAAGGTCACGGTGATTTTTTCCGCGCCGTCGATGACATGATGATTGGTGATGACGTAGCCGCGCTGGGCGTCCACCACCACCCCGGAGCCGACGCTCTGCGCCTTGCGCTCACGCGGCTGGTCGGGAATGTTAAAGAAATGGCGGAAGAAAGGATCATCCAGCAACGGATTGCGCCGCAGCGCCACTCGGCTCTCGGTGGCGATATTGACCACCGCCGGGGTGGCCTTCTCCAGCATCGGCGCCAGGGTCGGCAGGGGTTGATCGTCCAGCGCCGCTGGCAAGGCGGCGCAAACCGGCGCGGCGATCAGCACGCTCAAGGCCAGCAGGATCGCCGAAAGCACAGGACGTTGCATTGTCATGGGTGGAGAAATCCTCGTTAGTCTCTCTTGGAGTTGCGCCATGACGGAATTTCACCTCGCTCCTGACGAGGCTCATTCGCCTGGCGCATTCGCGCTTCCTCGTAGCCCCGCCAGCGTACCGACAGGTGGGCTTTG
>JBDHRB010000153.1:0-6030 GCA_039807355.1 Candidatus Competibacteraceae bacterium | reverse complement strand
ATGAATTCCACCTCGTTCTGGTACGTTCACAGCAGCCAGTGGCGGCATGAAAAGCTGGCGATGAGCGAGATTCTTTCGCCGTTGGCGAATCCGGCGCAGTGGCAGGGCACGCAGATTGACTACAACGTGCGCGCCGCCCGGATGGGTTGGTTGCCGACCGCGCCGCATTTCGATGTCAATCCGCTGGGCGTCGCCAAAGCCGCTGAAGCCGCTGGGCAAACGCCCGCCGCCTATCTGACCGAGAATCTGAAAGCCGGCAAGGTTAGCTTCGCCTTTGAAGACCCGGATAACCCGGTCAACTTCCCGCGCAACCTGTTTGTGTGGCGCTCCAACCTGCTCGGCTCTTCCGGCAAGGGCCATGAATATTTCCTGAAATACCTGTTGGGCACCACCCACGGCGTGCAGGGCAAGGATTTGGGCGAGGAAGGCGGGGAAAAGCCGCTGGAAGTGCAATGGCGCAAGGGCGCGGAAGGCAAACTCGATTTGCTGGTGACGCTGGACTTCCGCATGTCCACCACTTGCATGTACTCCGACATCGTGCTGCCCACCGCCACCTGGTATGAGAAGAACGATCTCAACACCAGCGACATGCACCCATTCATTCACCCGCTGTCCGCAGCGGTCGATCCGGCCTGGGAGTCGCGCACCGACTGGGACATCTTCAAGGGCATCGCCAAGGCGTTTTCCGAAACCTGTCCGGGCCATCTGGGCGTGGAAAAAGATGTGATCGCTCTGCCCACCCAGCACGACACGCCGACCGAACTAGCCATGCCGGACGTGAAGGACTGGAAGAAGGGCGAATGCGACCTGATTCCCGGCAAGACCGCGCCGAGCCTGATCGTGGTCGAGCGCGACTATCCGAACACCTACAAGAAGTTCACCTCAGTCGGGCCACTGCTGGACAAGCTGGGCAACGGCGGCAAGGGCATCAGTTGGAATACCCAACATGAGGTCGAGGCACTGGCCACGCTGAATTACACCGTGCTGGAAGAAGGCGTTTCCAAAGGTCGGCCCCGGATTGAAACCGACATCGACGCGGCGGAAATGATCATGATGCTGGCCCCGGAAACCAACGGCCATGTCGCGGTGAAAGCCTGGGCGGCGCTGGGCAAGATCACCGGTCGTGACCATACCCATCTGGCCCTGCCCAAGGAACACGAGAAAATCCGTTTCCGCGACATTCAGGCCCAGCCGCGCAAGATTATTTCTTCACCCACCTGGTCCGGGCTGGAGGATGAAAAGGTCAGCTACAACGCCGGCTACACCAACGTCCATGAACTGATCCCGTGGCGCACCGTCACCGGTCGCCAGCAGTTCTATCAGGATCATGCCTGGATGCTCGGTTTTGGCGAAGCGATGTGCGCCTACCGCCCGCCGGTAGACATGAAGACCGTCGCGCCGATCATCGGCAAACGGCCCAATGGCAACAAGGAAATCGTGCTGAATTTCATCACCCCGCATCAGAAATGGGGGATTCACAGCACCTACACCGACAACCTGCTGATGCTCACCCTGTCGCGCGGCGGCCCAATCATCTGGATTTCCGAGAAAGACGCCCGCCAGGCCGGGATTGAAGATAACGACTGGATTGAAGCCTACAACGTCAACGGCGCGATTGCGGCGCGGGCGGTGGTCAGCCAGCGCGTTCCCGAAGGCATGTCGATGATGTATCACGCCCAGGAGAAGATCACCAATACGCCGGGTTCGGAAATTACCGGCACTCGTGGCGGCATTCACAACTCGGTCACCCGCACCATCCTGAAGCCGACGCACATGATCGGCAGCTACGCCCAGCAGAGCTACGGCTTCAACTATTACGGCACGGTCGGGGCCAACCGCGACGAATTCATCATCGTGCGCAAGATGGCCAAGATCGACTGGATGGACGACGAAATCCCCTTGGCTTCGCCGCCCCCCTTTGAAAAAGGGGGGTTGGGGGGGATTTTGTCTGCCACCGACGCCAAGGCTTAGAGGAGTTGCATCATGAAAGTACGCGCACAAATCGCCATGGTCCTGAATCTGGACAAGTGCATTGGCTGCCACACCTGTTCCGTGACCTGCAAGAATGTCTGGACCTCCCGCGACGGGATGGAATACGCCTGGTTCAACAACGTCGAGACCAAGCCGGGCATTGGTTATCCCAAGGAGTGGGAGAATCAGCAGAAATGGAACGGCGGCTGGAAACGGCGCAAGGACGGTCAGATCGAACCGAAACAGGGTAGCAAATGGCGGATTCTGGCTAATATCTTCGCCAATCCCGATCTGCCGGCGATTGACGACTATTACGAGCCGTGGGATTACGACTACGCCCATTTGCAGAATGCGCCGGAATCGAAAGCCATGCCGGTGGCCCGCCCGCGTTCCGCGATCAGCGGCGAACGCATGGAGAAAATCCACTGGGGGCCGAACTGGGAGGAAATCCTCGGCACCGAATTCGCCAAACGCTCGAAAGACACCAACTTTGAAGGCGTGCAAAAGGAGATTTACGGCGAATTTGAAAACACCTTCATGATGTATCTGCCGCGCCTGTGCGAACACTGCCTGAATCCGGCTTGCGTCGCTTCCTGTCCCTCCGGCGCGATCTACAAGCGCGAGGAAGACGGCATCGTGCTGATCGACCAGGATAAATGCCGGGGCTGGCGGATGTGCGTTTCCGGCTGTCCGTACAAGAAGATTTACTACAACTGGAATACCGGCAAGTCCGAGAAGTGCATCTTCTGCTATCCGCGCATTGAATCCGGGCAGCCGACGGTGTGTTCGGAAACCTGCGTCGGGCGCATCCGCTATTTGGGCGTGTTGCTGTATGACGCCGATAAGATCGAAGCCGCCGCCAGCGTCGCTGATGAGCAGAGTCTCTATCAGGCGCAACTGGATATGTTCCTCGATCCGTTCAGCCCGACCGTGCAGGCCGAAGCGCGGAAAGCCGGCATTCCCGAAGCCTGGCTGGATGCGGCGCAGCAATCGCCGATCTACAAAATGGCGATTGAATGGAAGATCGCCTTCCCGCTTCATCCTGAATACCGCACCCTGCCGATGGTCTGGTATGTGCCGGCCCTGTCGCCGATTCAATCCCGCGCTGAATCCGGGCAAATCGGCATGAACGGCATCATTCCTGATGTTGGATCGCTGCGCATTCCCTTGAAATATCTAGCTAATCTGCTCACCGCCGGCGATGAAAAGCCGGTCAAGCTGGCGCTGGAGCGGATGCTGGCGATGCGCGCCTATATGCGAGCTAAGACCGTCGATGGGGAAATCCATGACCAGGTGTTGAAGGCGGTGAATTTGCGCATCGACCAGGTGGAGTCGATGTACCGCTATCTGGCGATTGCGAATTACGAGGATCGCTTCGTGATTCCCACCAGTCACCGCGAATACGCCAGCGCCACCTATGACGCTTTCGGCGAACGCGGCGGTTGCGGTTTCAGCTTCGGCAATGGCTGCTCGCCGGGAACCGACAAGACCAATTTGTTCGGCGGCAAAAAGATCAACGTGCGCCGGGCCAGTCCGATTCGGGTGGAGAAAGCCTGATGAAGACCCTGAAAGTTCTCTCCGTTCTGCTCTGCTATCCGCAACCGGAAATCCAGGCGGCGCTGGGTGAAATGGCCGAAGCCCTGGCGGAAGAGCGCCGGTTGCCGGAACCGCAGCAGCAAGCGTTATTGGCGCTGATGCGGCAAATGGCGCAAACCGATGTGATGGAATTGCAGGAGCGGTATGTCCGGCTGTTTGACCGGGGCCGGGCGCTGTCGCTGCATCTGTTTGAACACCTCCACGGCGAATCGCGGGATCGCGGTCAGGCGATGGTCGATCTGCTGGAAGTCTATCGCCAGCACGGCTTTGAGCTGAACGCCCGCGAATTGCCCGACTACCTGCCGCTGTTTCTGGAATATCTGGCGCAACGCCCGGACCGGGAGGCGCTGGAATTGTTAAGCGAAGCGCTGCACGTCATCGCCGTGCTGGGGGCGCGATTGGCCGAACGCGGCAGCGATTATCACGTTGTGTTTGACGCACTCTCCGCGCTGGTCGGCGAACCGGCGGATATTGCCGATATTCGCCGTCAGGTCGCCGACGAGGGGCCGGATCAGACCGTGGTGAATATGGACCAGATTTGGGAAGAGGAGGCGGTGACGTTTCTGGGGAATCAGCAAGGTTGCGCGGCCAATCGCCCGATGTCCGGGGCGACGCAACCGCTGCAATGGGTTCCTCACTCTTCACCGTCACAACCGCCCGCTTATTCCCGGTAAATGCGCACCCCTCCCGCACGCGGGAGGGGGCGGGGATGAGGGCCGTTTTCGATCATGCGAGGCAAATCATCATGAATTACCTGGATACCCTGTTTTTTGGCGTCTATCCCTACCTGGCCGGCGCGGTGTTTCTGATCGGCAGTCTGCTGCGCTTCGACCGTGACCAGTTCACCTGGAAAGCCCATTCCAGCCAGATTTTGAACAAGAAGGACATGCGGCTGGCCAGCAACCTGTTCCATGTCGGGATCATTTTGCTGTTCTTCGGCCATTTCTTCGGCATGTTGACCCCGCCGGAAATCCTGCACGCTATTGGCGTGTCCGCCAGCGCCAAGCAAGTGCTGGCGGTGGTGGCCGGCAGCATCTTCGGCCTGATGTGCTTTGTCGGCTTGACGATGCTGGTGAAACGCCGGCTCACCGATCCACGGGTGCGGGCGACCAGCACCAAAATGGATATTTTCATTTTGCTGCTGCTTTATGTGCAGTTGATTCTCGGCCTGTTGACCGTGCCGGTGTCGCTGATGCACCTGGACGGCCACAACATGCTGAATCTGATGACCTGGGCGCGGAATGTGGTGACCTTCGATCCAGCAGAAGCGGTCGCCGCGGTGAGTGAAATCGGCTTCCTGTTCAAACTGCACATGGTGCTGGGCATGACGGTATTTCTGGTATTCCCGTTCAGCCGGCTGGTGCATATCTGGAGTGCGCCGGTGACTTATCCGGCGCGGCCTTGGCAAGTGGTGCGGCAGCGCTGACGCCCATGCCATCCTCAGTGAGCGCTGCGCTGGCGGATCGCTTCGGTCGCCGGGTCCACTATGTGCGCTTCTCGGTGACCGACCGTTGCGACTTTCGCTGTCTCTACTGCATGAGCGAGCGCATGACCTTTTTGCCACGGGCCAGGGTGCTGACTTTGGAAGAACTGGCGACCCTGGGCCGGGCGTTCGTCGAGCTGGGCGTGGACAAAATCCGCATCACCGGCGGCGAACCTCTGGTGCGGCATAATGTGTTGTGGCTATTTCATGAGCTGGGCCGGCTGCGCGAATCCGGCCTGGCCGAACTGACCCTGACCACCAACGGCTCACAACTGGAGCGCTACGCCGCCGAGCTGAAAACCGCTGGCGTAGCGCGTTTAAACATCAGTCTGGACAGCCTGAACCCGGAGCGTTTTCGCCGCATCACCCGGGTGGGCGATCTGGCGACGGTGTTGCGGGGTCTGCGCGCCGCCCAAGCCGCCGGGTTCCAGCGTTTGAAATTGAATGCGGTGATCCTCAAGGGCCGCAATCACGATGAGGTGACCGCGCTGGCGCGCTTCGCTATCGACCACGGCCTGGACATCAGCTACATCGAAGAAATGCCGCTGGGGGTGATCGGCGACCACGACCGCGCCGCCGCCTATTACTCCAGCGACGCGATCCGCGCCGACCTGGGCAAGACCTTCCAGTTGATTCCGACCACTGAACACACCGGCGGCCCGTCGCGCTATTACCGGATTCCCGACAGCCCCACCCGGATCGGCTTCATTTCCCCGCACAGCCACAATTTCTGCGCGGACTGCAACCGGGTGCGGGTATCGGCGGAAGGTCGGCTGTTGCTTTGTCTCGGCCAGGAACATTCAGTAGATTTACGCCAGGTGTTGCGCGCCCATCCCGGCCACCCGGAACGGTTGCGCCAAGCAATTATCGCCGCAATGGCGATCAAACCACGCGGCCATAGCTTTCAACTCGACGGCCAACCGATCATCCTGCGTCACATGAACCACACCGGCGGCTGACCGGCGGGGTTCACCCCTTCC
>JBDHRB010000152.1:0-6043 GCA_039807355.1 Candidatus Competibacteraceae bacterium | reverse complement strand
GCAGGCGTCCGGCTTGGCCAAGCGTGCAGGGTCGATTGCGTTGCAATTTCTCCCGCGCTTCCCGCGACAGGCCCGGTACTTCGGCGTAATCGAGATCATCCGGCAGCCGCCACTGTTCATGGCGACGCTGCCGTTCGATGTCCCGGCGCTGCCGTTCGATGTAGCCGGCGTATTTGATCTGGATTTCCACCTGTTCGGCGACCTGCGGATCATCGGCGCCGGGGCCGACGCCGGGCAGCGTCATCAGATCGGCGTAGCTCAGTTCCGGGCGGCGCAGCAATTCAGCGGCGGAGCTGTCGCGGGTCAGCGTTTCCTGCACTATCGGCGGCGCGTCCACGGTGCGGAGTTGGGCCGGACCAATCCAGACCTCTTGCAGGCGCTGGGTTTCCCGCTCAATCGCCTCGCGCTTGGCGGCGAACGCCCGCCAGCGTCGCTCATCGACCAGTCCCAACTGGCGACCCATTTCGGTTAAACGCAGATCGGCGTTGTCCTCGCGCAGCAACAGGCGGTGTTCGGCGCGGCTGGTGAACATTCGGTACGGTTCGGTCACGCCCTGGGTAATCAGGTCATCGACCAGCACGCCGAGATATGCCTCATCGCGGTTCGGTCGCCACGGCGCTTCGCCCTGGGCGAACCGGGCGGCGTTGATCCCGGCCAGCAGACCCTGCGCCGCCGCCTCCTCATAGCCGGTAGTGCCGTTGATCTGCCCGGCGAAGAACAGGCCCTGGATGGCGCGGGTTTGCAGCGCGTCGTCGAGGCCGCGAGGATCGAAAAAGTCGTATTCAATCGCATAGCCGGGCCGGGTCAGATGAGCGTTCTCCAGGCCCTTCATCGACCGTACCAGCGCCAGTTGGATGTCGAACGGCAGGCTGGTGGAAATGCCGTTCGGGTAAAACTCATGGGTGTGCAAGCCTTCCGGCTCCAGGAAAACTTGGTGGGAATGTTTGTCGGCGAAACGGTAAATTTTGTCTTCAATCGACGGGCAGTAGCGCGGGCCGACGCCTTCGATCACCCCGGTATACATCGGCGACCGATCCAGTCCGCCGCGAATGATCTCGTGGGTGCGTTCGTTGGTGTGAGTGATCCAGCAGGAGATTTGCCGGGGATGTTCGGCAACCGAACCGAGATAGGAAAACACCGGGCAGGGATCGTCGCCGGGTTGTTCGCTCAGTTGCGCAAAGTCGATGCTGCGCCCATCCAGACGCGGCGGCGTGCCGGTTTTCAGCCGCCCGACCGGCAACGACAATTCGCGCAGCCGCGCCGCCAGGGCATTGGCTGGCGGATCGCCGGCGCGTCCGCCTTCATAGTTGGACAGGCCGACGTGAATCCGCCCGGCCAGAAAGGTGCCGGCGGTGAGAATCACCGCACGGGCGGCGAAGCGCACCCCGGTTTGCGTGACCACGCCGGCGACCCGTTCGCCGTGGAGGATCAAATCAGCGGCGGCCTGCTGAAAAACGCGCAGATTCGGCTGATTTTCAATGAACGCCCGCACCGCCGCCCGGTACAGCGCCCGATCCGCCTGACAGCGGGTAGCGCGTACCGCCGGCCCCTTGCGACTGTTGAGAATGCGGAACTGGATGCCGGCGCGGTCCGCCGCCTGGGCCATGATTCCGCCGAGGGCGTCGATTTCCTTGACCAGATGGCCCTTGCCGATGCCGCCAATAGCCGGATTGCAGCTCATCGCCCCCACGGTTTCGATGGTATGGGTCAGCAGCAGGGTGTTCAGTCCCATCCGCGCTGCCGCCAAGCCAGCCTCGGTGCCAGCGTGACCGCCGCCAATCACGATCACATCAAACGATTCGGGATAGTCCATCGCTACGGCTACTCGTTAGTCCAACAGTTGCGTCGCATAGTTGGATACCGGCAGGGCGACGGTGATCACGCCCTGTTTGGCTAAAAATTGTGCGAAGCGTCGATAACCGGCTTCATCCAGCGCCGCCGGACGCCGGGCCAGTCGCGGCAGGGTGTCGCGCCAGGCGCGGTGGTTGAGTTCATCGTTTAAATCCTTGTGTCGGGTGATGAACGCCTGCCAAGCCTCATCCGGGTGATTGAGAATGTACAGCGTCGCCTGTTCCAGTGCAGTCAGAAAACGCCGGAAGCGCGGATCGTTCAACTGGTCGCGGTTAGCGACCAGCACCAATTCATCATACGGCGGTACGCCTTCCTCTTCGGGATAAAACGCCCGTCCGGGCTTTTTCGCCAAATCGAGTTGATTTAGCTCGAAGTTGCGAAAAGCGCCGATCACCGCATCCACCTGCCCGGACAGCAGCGCCGGCGACAGGGAAAAGTTGACGTTAACCAGCGTCACGTCTTCCGCTTTGAGATTGGCCTTGTTCAGCAGCGCCTTGAGCAAGGCTTCTTCAAAACCGCCGACGGAGTAGCCGATCTTGCGGCCCTTGAGATCGGCCAGGGTTTTGATCGGCCCGTTTTTCAGCACCACCAGCGAATTGAGCGGTGTGGCGATCAGCGTGCCGATGCGCTTGATCGGCAGGCCGGCGTTGACATGGATATGCACCTGCGGCTGGTAACTGACCGCCAGATCGACCTTGCCGGCGGCGGCCAGTTTCGGAGGATCATTGGGGTCTGCTGGGGTTTGCAGTTCAACATTCAGGCCCTGGGCGGTGAAAAAGCCTTTTTCCTGGGCCACGACCAGCGCCGCATGATCGGGGTTAACAAACCAGTCGAGCATGACCGTGAGCTTTTGCGGGTCGCTGTTGGGCGGTTCGCCGGCCCTGCTGGTCGCCATAGCTAGGGTCATCAGGAGCAGCAGAACAACGCTGGCGGTTTTTTTTATAAACATCACAGCTCACTCCATTCAGTCGCATTCAGTCGAGATCAAGATTTTCCGGGTTCGGAGAATGCCAGGGCAATAACCGCTTCAGACTGGCGTCCACGCTGAAGTACAGACCGACCGCCAGCGCGGCCAGGGTCAACAGCGCGGCGAACAGCAAGTCAATCTGCATCCGGCTGTTGGCGTGCAGCATCAGATAGCCCAGCCCGGCGCTGGAACCGACCCATTCGCCCAACACCGCGCCAATCGGGGCCACTGCCGCAGCGACTCGTAGACCGGAACCCAGCGCGGGCAGGGCGGCGGGTATGACGATCTGGCGCAATACCGCCCAGCGGCGGCCCGCCGGAGCCATGACCCGCGCCAAATCCAGCCAGCCGTGCGGGGTATGGCGCAGACCGTCATAGAAATTGGCGGTGACGGGAAAATAGATGATCAAGGTCGCCATGGCAATTTTCGAGGCCAAACCGTAGCCCAGCCACAAAACTAACAAGGGCGCAATGGCAAAGACCGGAATGGCTTGCGAGGCGATCAGCACCGGCAACAGCCAGCGCCGCGCCCGCCGCGAATAGCTCAGGGCCAGGGCGCTGGCGCAACCGAGCAGGGTTCCGCAGAACATGCCGAGGACGATCTCCAGCGCAGTGACCCCGGCGTGACTGAGCAGTAATCCGGCATCGCGCCAGAAGCGGACCATGACCGCCTGCGGATCAGGCAGTAAATACGGCGGCAGCTCGCCGAGGGTGACGATGCCCTGCCAGATCAGCAGCAGACCGGCCAGGGTCAGTAGCAGGCGTCCGGCTTGGCGCAAAGTCATACTGCTTCCAGTAACCGCAAAATCGCCCGATAAGCCTGCTGCACCGCTGGATCACCGGGATCGCGGGGCGGAGCGCCGGGCAAATCCGCGAGCGCGGAGAGCGTCGCCGGGCGACCGTTCATAATCAGAATATGATCGCCCATGCGCAACGCTTCCAGCGGATCGTGAGTGACCAGCAGCACGGTGCGACCGGCCAACAACCGGGCGGACAAGGCTTGCAGGCGCAGGCGGGTCAGGGCGTCCAGGCTGGAAAACGGCTCATCCATCAGCACTACCGGACGGTCTTCCATCAACGTGCGGGCCAGCGCCGCTCGCTGCCGCATCCCGCCGGATAACCGATCAGGGCGAATTGATGCGGCGTCGGCCAGACCGACCTGCTCCAATAAATGCAGCGCCCGTTGCGCATCGGCCTTTTCACCGCGCAGCCGGCTGCCCAGCGTGACGTTCTCCAACACGTTCAGCCAGGGCAACAGTAAATCCTGTTGCGCCATATAGGCGACTCGTCCTTGTAGCGGCTGGCCGTCGCCGCCGCGTAATTCGCCGCTGATGCCCGGCGAAGTCAGACCGGCCAGCAAACGCAACAGACTGCTTTTGCCGACGCCGCTCGGACCGAGCAGGCCGGTAAAACTGCCGCCGGCCAGCTCCAGATCCAGTCCGTCGAACAGCGCCGCACCGGAATACGTCAGCCGGGCGGCGCACAGATGGACGGCTAACGGCGCGACTATGGCTTCCGGGAAAGTGGCTTGGGTGAACCAGGGAAACCCGCTCATCATGCAACTTTAATATCAAAGTGAAATAAACATATAGATATTCATTCCTTTTGGATTTATCGGCAGGCTGCTAACGTAATAAAGAAAAGCCTGTGCGCACCGCCGCATAGTCCCGCGCCCTCCGCCAGAATCATCAGGACCCTCCACCATGACTCAGGAGCAGACCGTTTCTCAACCCAGCGCCGATCAGCCCGAATTCGACCTGGACGCCATGAACCGCGAACTGGAGACGCAAAGCGCCGAGCGGCGGGTGGCCTGGGCGCTGGAGCGTTTCGCCGGGCGGATCGTCCTCACTTCCAGCTTTGGCGCTCAATCTGCGGTCTGTTTGCATCTGGTCACTCAGCAATGTCCAAGCATTCCGGTGGTGCTGATCGACACCGGTTACCTGTTCCCGGAAACCTACCATTTTATCGACGAACTTTCCGAACGGCTGGCTCTGAATTTGCGCATTTACCGCGCCCCACTCAGCGCCGCCTGGCAGGAAGCCCGTTATGGCAAACTCTGGGAGCAGGGGCTGGAAGGTTTGGATCGCTACAACCATTTGAACAAAGTCGAGCCGATGCAGCGGGCGTTGCGCGACTTGAGCGCAGCGGCCTGGATTTCCGGGTTGCGTCGGCAACAAGCCAAGAGCCGCCAGCATCTCGACGTGCTGTTATGGCGCAACGGGCGTTGTAAAATTCACCCGGTCATCGACTGGACCGACCGCGATGTTTACCGCTATCTGAGCAAACATGCGCTGCCCTACCATCCGCTTTGGGAACAGGGCTATGTGTCGATTGGCGATGTCCATACCACCCACCGGCTGGTGGACGGGATGAACCCGGAAGACACCCGGTTTTTCGGTCTCAAGCGCGAGTGCGGTTTGCACGAACACGTTTGAACCGCGTCGCCGCCAGCCTTGACCCCGGTGTTGGAGGCTAAAGCCGTTGGCGCGACCTTATCCGCATGAGTTAGAAGAAACCCTGCCTTTGCCGGACGGCTCGATTCTGCAAATTCGTCCGGTGCGCCCCGAAGACGCCCCGGCTTTTATCGCCGGTTTCGCCCGGCTGTCGCGTGAAGAAGTACGGATGCGCTTCATGCATATCGTCAAGGAGTTGACTGAAGCCGAAGCGGCCCGCTTGACCCACATCGACTATGACCGGGAAATGGCCCTGGTGGCGCTCCGGCAGCGCCTTGGTCAAGAGCCGGAGGGATGCGGCGTGGCGCGGCTGATCAGCGAGCCGGACCGGCAGCGCGCCGAGTTCGCCATTATTCTACTGCGGGCGGCGACCGGCATTGGCCTGAGCCATCTGTTGTTGCGCCGGCTGATCCTTTACGCCCGCAGCCAGGGCCTGCGCGAGATTTACGGGGAAATTCTCCGGGAAAATGAGCCGATGCTGGAACTGTGTCGGGCGATGGGCTTCACTTTGTGCGTTTGCCCGGAAGATTGCGGAGTGATGATCGCCACGCTGGCGCTAACCTGAATGTTAGCGGCGGGCGCAGGCGCGTTGCTTCTCCAGCCAAGCGGCTTGCAACTGGGCCAGTTCCTGACGCAACTGAAGTTCGCGCTGACGAGCCGCTGTTAGCGGGTCGGGCGCTTGCGCCAGCGGCGCGGGAACTGTCTCAAGGTTCCAGTGCAGGGCCACTTCGCTACAGCCGCGCAGGCCGATCAGCACGGCGGCGATCAGTATC
>JBDHRB010000151.1:0-6044 GCA_039807355.1 Candidatus Competibacteraceae bacterium | reverse complement strand
CCGGCTTCACGGCGGCGGAAAGCCGCTGTTCAAGCGCCTCGGAAATGTCGCCGGTCACGGCCACGGTCACGGTTCCGTCCGGGCGCGTCTCCACCTTGACCCGTGCGGTTACGTCGTCATCCAAGCCGCTTAAATCAGGAGCGGACTCGACGGTTTCCAGCAAAATCGGGGTGCGGTCAAACAAGCTGCCCGGAGACTCGAAACCGGGTATTTCCGCTTGCCGGAGTTCCATCGACACGGCGGCTTCGTCGGGGTCAAATCCCATTTTCTGCACCAGGGTATCGGCCAGATTGCGCGCCCCTTCGCCCAATCGCGGACTGGAGACATGGGCGTAGGCGCGGTTCAACACCTCGTGGCTGCGGCTTTCCGCATAAGGCATCCGCAGCACCCGGCCAAGGAATTGCTCGATGTCGGTGGCGCTGCCAACGTTCGCCACCGAACACAGCACATAGGCGAAAGAGCAGTCCCAGCCTTCCTTGAGGGCTTCCACGGTGATGATGAATTCCACCGGACACGCCTGATCGAACAGGTCGATAGCGTCCAGTTCGCGCTGTTCGCCGGTGGCAATGGCGATGCGCTCCTGAGCGATATTTTCATTGTCGATCAGGTGGTTTTTCAGGACCGCAACGGTGACTTCTTGCCCCTGATCCTGCGCCTGAAACAGCACGAGCGGGCGGATATAGCGGGGATCGTTTTCAGCAGTTTCCGCCAGTTGGGCGCGGGTGGCAATGGCGTCATGCACGGCGGCCCGCCAGTCGGGATGTTCGGTCAGGATGATCGGCAGTTTAATCATCTGCGCCGCTTTGACCTCGGCGGCGGAGACGCGAAACAGGACGTTGCTGCCGTTTCTGGCGTCGGCGTTTGGCGTTGCGGTGAATTCGATGATGCAGGCCGGATTCAGGGCGGCCAGCATCTCGAAAGACAGGTTGGTTCCGGCCTTGTGCGCTTCGTCCACGATCACCAAAGGTTGATGAAGCGCCATGAGGTTGACGAAGGAGAATTTGATTTTGCCCTGGTTAGGGCCATTCTCGAACCGCTCCAATCCCGGCGCGCTGTTCGGGACATGGGCGAAGTGCGGTTCAAAATGTTCGGAATGCGCATACGCCTTGCGCCCTTCGGTGTTGCTAACCCGCAAGGTCTGGATCGTGCAAACCACGACACAGACCTGTTCGGTCAAGTCCTGCGGGCGGATTTGGGCGATTTCGGAAATGTCGAAAACCGACGCCTTGCCGTTAAAAGCGCCGTCAATCGCCGCCCGGTAAGGATGAGAGGGTTTCTTGAGAGCCTCGGCGGTCTGCTTGCGGATGGTATTGGTGGGAACCAGCCACAACACCACCGGATAGTCTTTTTCCAGCCAGGCGCGTCCGGCTACGGCGATGGAATGCGCGGCCAACAGGGTTTTGCCGCCCCCCGTGGGCAAACGCAAACAGACGTTGGGCACGCCGGGCAATTTGGGAATCTTCCGGTAGGGCGGCGGGCTGCGGTTCGGTTCCTGTTGCCGCAAGGTTTCGTTAAACGCCCGTTCCGGGTTGGCGGTGAGGCGGGCGCGTTCAAGATACGCTTCGAGCGTTTTCAAGGCGTTGCGCTGAAAATCTTTCAGTTCCATCTTGCTCTCCTAGCGCGCCTTGATTTCATAAGGAATTTGCCGAAAGGCGATCCGCTCGCTTTCCAGTCGCCCGGCGCTGATTCGGCACCCTTCGCCGAAAATGACTTTGGGGCCGTCAAAGTGCGGCAAGTCCGCCAGAACTTTCGCGGTGAGGATATTGCCGCCATTGGGGCGTTTATCGCCGAGAATGCCGTTGTAAAGCAGGTAATAGGCGGTGTCGCCATGAATGCCCAACAACGGACAATCCGCCTGACCGGTGAAGGGAATGCCGGTTTCGATAAACCAGACATGCGCGGCCAATGGCGCAAAGCGGATACCGGGGGAAATATGGCCCTCATCGTCAAATACCGGGTCGCCCAAGCGATAGAACCGAAATCCGCCGCCGCCCTGCCAATTGACCGCTTTGGAAATGCCGCCTTGCTCGCCGTCGATGACTTTACGCAAGCGTGGGGCGCAATGGGTTACGGCATGGTCGCCCATCTCAATGCCGATATAGCGGCGGCCCATTTTATGCGCTACGGCAGCGGTTGTGCCGGAACCTAAAAAGCTGTCTAAAACGAGGTCACCAGATTCTGTTACCAAATAAAGAATATGCTGAATCAAGCGCTCCGGCTTAGGTGTGGAGAATGGAGATTCGCTGAATAGGTCCCGAATTTCGCGGCTTGCTTCTTGGTTGTGACCTACTTCGTCGTGTAACCAAACTGTTTGAGGGATTACGCCCGGAGATATTTCAGATAAAAATCGTTTAATAGACGGGCGGGCACTGCCATTATCACCAAACCATATCTTATTGTCTGCTAATAGCTCTTGATATTTTTTTGGGGAAAAAGCCCAACAGCGATTTTTTGGCGGCCAATGTTTAGCCCCTGTTGGTGATTTTATTTCAAATAAATTTTCTGATACCCCTGTTTTTGCGAATTGTTTTCCTCTTTGCCCAGATAGCAAGCTTATTGATGAATTTTCAGGTTTCCATCTTCCACGTGGATCATTATCTGGATTCCTATATTTTCCGGTCTGCTCTTGCGAGCGTTCAAGCAAACCAAGTTTAAGGTTATCTTTCCTCTTTCCGTAAACGATAATATGTTCATGTGAATCAGAGATTAAAAAGGCATTACTTCTTGGCCCATACGATTTTTGCCAAACAACATTTGCTACAAAATTCTTTCTCCCAAAAATTTCATCCATGACAACCTTGAGATAATGCCCCTCGTTATCATCAATCGAAACCCAGATACTCCCGTCTTCCGATAACAGCTTGCGCAATAACTCAAGGCGCGGGTACATCATCGCCAGCCATTGGCTGTGTTCCAAATTATCGTCGTAATGCTCAAAGGCGCTGCGGGTGTTATAAGGCGGGTCAATGAAAATACACTTCACTTTCCCGGCATAATACGGAAGCAGGGCCTTGAGCGCGTCCAGATTATCGCCCTGAATCAGCATATTGCCGGTGTCGCGGTCGCCATGGGACAAGTCCGGCGCTTCTTCGAGAAGGCGATAAGGCGCACTTGCAGCGCGGTGAATGTCCTCCTCGCGGGTCAACCAGTGTAAAAGCGGCATAGCGTCCCTTTGCGCATTGAAATGATTGAATTTTATAAGCTCTGCCAAACCGCCAGCGCATCCGCATAAACCGCCTGAAGCGGCACGCCTTGTTGCAGCGCCAGCCGTTTGCAGGACTCGTATTCCGGTTTGCTGCGCAGCAACCGGCCCTGAAAATAAGCCACCTGAAGCGCCGCCTCACCGTAGCGGGTCATCACCGACAACGTGTCCCGAACCAATGCGGTGCGCTGGATTGGATACTCGCGCACGCTCAAAGCCGTGGTTTCGAGAAACAGCGTCTCTTTAAGGCGCAACGCCAGCGGCGGCGGCGATAACACGCTCAACAACATTCCGGGCTGATTTTTCCGCATGTGCGCCGGTGTTAACCAAACATCCAATGCGCCCGCCGCCAACAGTCGCTCCAGCGCATGGTCGTAATGCTCTGGATTCATGTCGTCGATTGCGCATTCCAGCATCAACCATTCGCTTTGCTCTTCAACATCCGCCTGCTCGCCGAGGCAAGCCCGCAATACATTGGGAATCGGCCCGTCGCGGTGGCCGATGCCATAACCGATCCGATTGATGGAAAAAGTCGGACGTTCCACGAACTCGTCAACGAACGTTGCCAGCAACGCCGCGCCGGTCGGTGTCGTCGCCTCGAATGGCGCAGCGCCGAGCCGCACCGGAACGCCTTTGAGCAACTCCAGGGTCATCGGCGTCGGCACGGGCAACAGGTTGCCTTCGCTCTGGGTAAAGCCGCCGCCCAATTCCACCGGCGAACACAGCACCCGATCCACGTTCAGCCATTCCAGGGCAATCGCTCCGCCAACAATGTCCACAATCGCGTCCAGCGCCCCGACTTCGTGGAAATGAATCTGATCCGGCGAGGTGTCCTGAATACGCGCTTCGGCCTCGGCCAGCCGGCGAAATACGGTAATCGCCCGCGCCTGCACCGCATTGCTCAATAAACTGCTGCCGATCAGCGCCTCAATCTGGCGCAGGTTACGGTGATTAGGCTGCTTTGGATCGACCACCACCCGAACTTGCGTGCCGACCATGCCCTTGCGGCTGGCGCGCTGGGCCTGCACGCCATAGCCGTTTACACCGAGTTTCTCCAGTTCCAGCGCCAGTTCGTCGTAATCCAGCCCCAAATCGAGCAGGGCGGCTAAGTGCATGTCGCCGCTGATCCCGGCGAAACAGTCGTAATAAAGAATATTCATGGAGTGATGAGACGTGGCGAGTGGAGAAAATCAGCAAGGGAATCGGCTGGGCGTTTCAAGCGCCAGCGGCTGGGTCGGGAGCGGCTGCGCCCGCTGGTGAACCGGATGTCCTTCCACATAAATCGCCCGGTGCGGCCAGGCCGGACAGGCATATTCACACGACCCGCAACCGACACAGAACTCTGAGCGCACTTCAGGAAGGGTCAGGCCATTTTGGTAGGGAATCATTTGCACCGCATGAGTGGGACAGTAATCACTGCACACCCCGCACGCGGTCTGGTCAGTGTAGACGATGCAGTTCTCGCGGATGAACTGGGCAACGCCGAGTTGCACGGTTTGCTTGGTCGGCAAATCCAGCGGTTGCAGGGCGCCGGTCGGACAGACCTGCCCGCAGCGTTGACATTCATAACTGCAATAGCCGGCGCTGAAATCCAGATGCGGTTGCAGCAACCCGGACAGGCCATAGTCGAGCAAGGCTGGCTGCAACACGCCATAAGGACAGGCGCTGACGCACAAATGGCAAGCCGTGCATAGATCGTTGAAGCGGGCGATGTTGCCCGCGCCGGGCGGCGCAACCGGAACGGTTCGGCGATTCGCCAGCGTCGTAGGAACGCGGTTTCGCGGTTTGGCCGCGCCGCTGGACGCGGAGAATCCGGCCCATCCTGCGACGGTTAGCGCCGCGCCCTGCAAGAACGCCCGCCGGGTTTTCCCGCGCTTGGATAAGGCGGAACGCTTTGCCGGAGGCGTTTGCGCATCGGCAGACTGAAACCCGCTCCACGCATAGCCAATTCCATGGGCGTCGCAAACCGTAATGCAATTAAAACAGGCGACGCAGCGGCTGAAATCGACGTGCTGGGTTTTCAAATGAATGCAACCGGCTTTGCAATGAATAGAGCAATGAGCGCATAAAGTGCAGGCGCTTTTCGGAATGCGGATTTTGAATAAAGCAAAGCGTGAGATCAGACCGAGCAGCGTACCGACCGGACAGAGCGTATTGCAAAACAGCCGACCTTTAAAGGCGCTCATTCCGGCTAATCCGATCAGAAATAATCCGGGAAAAACCAGCGTAGACCATGGCGGCGCTTTCCAATGCAGCGGAAAAGGGCCATTCAGGCCAAATTGATTGAGCAATTCGCCGAGGCTATTGTGAGCGAAGACATAAAGCGGGCGGAATAAATCCCCGGCAATTCGGCCAAAATTACTGAATGGATCAAGTAAAATCACCGCCAGCAAACTGCCGCTGAGAAACAATCCAATCGTCAGCGCCAACACGCCATAACGCCAGAGGTTCAGCGGTTTCTGGTAACGAAATTTGACCCGGCGCGGCTTGCGTAATAAATCAGCGATACGGATAAAAATGTCCTGCAAGGTTCCCAACGGGCAGATCATTGAGCAATAAACCCGGCCAAACAGGAAGGTCAGCGCCAGCACGGCTAAAAAGCCGGTTGCTGTCCAGGCAAAGCTCTGAGTGAAATGCAGCAGCGAGGGAATGAATTGCGGATATACGGCAATGGTAGCGGCGGGGGTTTCGCCAATCCGGTCAAAATCGACAAACAGCAGGGTGGTTAATGCCAGAAAGGTCAGGGAGATTAAAACCCGGATTTTCTTTAGCCGAGTTTGTTTCATGAAGAGTTGAGTTCAGCTAGAGCGCCCAGCTCCCCTCTCCCAATGGGAAAGGGGGG
>JBDHRB010000150.1:0-6070 GCA_039807355.1 Candidatus Competibacteraceae bacterium | reverse complement strand
AGCGCCCGACTGCATCGGCGGCCTGTTGATGGGTGAGCTGAAACTCGTGGATCAGTCGTTGCAGGGCGGCGGCTTCTTCCAGCGGATTGAGGTCTTCGCGCTGGATGTTCTCGATCAGCGCCACGGCAATGGCCGCCGAGTCCGGAATCTCGCGGATCACCGCTGGCACGGTGCGCAAGCCGGCTAATTGCGCCGCTCGCCAGCGCCGCTCGCCAGCGATCAGCTCGTAGCGATCTCCGCCCAGCGCTCGCACCAACACCGGCTGAACAACGCCCTGGGCGCTGATCGAGGCCGCCAGTTCCTGGAGGGTGTCCTCGCGCAAATCCTGACGCGGTTGATAACGCCCCCGTTCAATCTGCTCCACTGGCAAGGAGCGCAGCGTTTCGCTAGCGACTTGCATGGGCGCATCCGCTGGCCCGGCCCGGTCACTCGCGCCGCTGTCCCGTAATGCGGCGGCGCCCAACAGCGCGTCGAGTCCCCGGCCCAGTCCGCCTTTTTTCCTGATCATGCCTCGGCCTCGCTTTGCTTCGCTCCCGCAGGGCGACGCAGGCGCTTGCGCACTTCCTTGGCTAATTCCCGGTAGCTCTGTGCACCGCGCGAGCTGTCATCATAATGGATGATCGGCAGGCCATAGCTCGGCGCTTCGGCCAGACGCACGTTGCGCGGAATCAGCGTTTCAAACACCGTTGCGCCAAAATGTTCGGCAATTTGCGCCGACACGTCGTTAGCCAGTCGGTTGCGCGGATCGAACAGGGTGCGCAACACGCCTTCAATGCGCAGATCGGGATTGGTCGATTTACGCACCTTTTCAATGGTGTCGAGCAATGCCGAAAGCCCCTCAAGGGCGTAATACTCGCACTGCACCGGAATAATCACCGACTGCGCGGCGGTCAGGGCGTTGACCGTCAGCATATTGAGCGAGGGCGGACAGTCGATCAGGACCACATCGAAATTCCATGCTACCGGCGCAAGCGCGTCGCGCAGCCGGTTTGGAGCCTGGTCGACTTGCAATAAATTGACTTCGGCGGCGGTCAGGTCGCCATTAGCCGGTAACAAGCGCATCTGGGCTTTTTCCACCCATTGCAGGGCGTCGGCCAGGGCGGCTTCGCCCATCAGCACGTCATAACTGGTGGCGGACACGGTGTGTTTATCAACGCCGCAGCCCATCGTCGCATTGCCCTGCGGATCGAGATCGACCAACAAAACGCTGAGTCGCAACGCTGACAGACAGGCCGCCAAATTGACCGCAGTGGTGGTTTTACCCACCCCGCCTTTTTGATTGGTGATCGCGATGATATGAGCCATGCATTCAATCTCGGCCAACGGGCGCAGGAGTTAGATGAACCAGGCAGCGTTCGGCCTCCAGGTTCGGAACGCGCAGCGGATAGACCCCGGACAGGAGGTAGCCTGGCGGCAGGCGGGCCAGCTCGTCGTCGGGGAACACCCCCTTCATAGCCAGCAACCGCCCGTTGGGCGCACACAACCGTCCGGCGCTGGACAATAAATCCGCCAGGGTCGCAAACGCCCGGGACACGACGCTGTTAAATCGCCAGGCCGGCTGATAGTCTTCCGCCCGGCAGCGCACGATTTCAACATTTTTCAATTGCAACTCGGCGACCGCCTGGGTGAGAAATCGGGTGCGTTTGCCGTTGCTGTCCAGCAGACAGAACGCCAGCGCGGGCCCGGCCACCGCCAGCGGAATGCCGGGTAGCCCGGCGCCGCTGCCGACATCCAGAATGCGCGGCCCTTCCAGCCACGGCAGGACTGACAGACTGTCCAGCAGATGCCGGATCACCATGGCGTCGGGATCGCGCACCGCGGTCAGATTGTAGGCGCGGTTCCAGCGCTCCAACAGCGCCAGATAGGCGACCAGACGTTCAATCGCCGGATCGGGCAAGGCGACACCCAGTTGTTCAACGCCGGCGGTAATGGATTGCTTGATGCTCATCAGCAGGTATGGATTAGGAAGGTCGGGCGCATTGTAACATGCCGGTCGCTGATCACAGGGACTGGCCCTCGCTATCCCGGAATTGCCGGTGGCGCTGCGCTGAGAATGTAGCCGCCAACCACCCACTTTGAAGGAATCCCCTATGCGCCTGTCCGGTCAGGATGGTGAATTCTTGCGCCCTCGCTTGCAGGTCCTGGTCAACCGGCGTCCGCTGGAAACGCCAACGCTGCTCGCGCCGGAGCCGGCATGAACGCCTGGAAACGTCTGGACCGGCTGCGCCTGGCCGCATTGTTACTGTGGGCGCTGCCGGTGGCCGCGCTGCTGCCGTTGGGCCTGTTCTGGCTGTGGCGCACTGAGACATTGTTCTGGTGGCTGGCGGCGATGTTGCTGTGCAGCGCCGCCGGCTACGCGCTGCAATTTTGGCTGTTGCGCCGGGATCGCCAATTATTGGCCGGCGCAGCGACGCAACCCGATCAGCGCTGGCCGCCGCGAGCGGAGGGCGCCTGGACGGTGGTTGAGCAGTGGGCGGAGCGCGTCAAACCGGACGATTGGCCGTTGAACGATGGCGGTCGGTTGTGGACGCTCGGTCAGCAAACCCTGGAGGCGGTCGCCCGCTATTACCATCCCACTGAAGAGCGGCCTCTGCTGGAATTAACCGTTCCACACGCTTTGCTGATTATTGAACGGGCCAGCCGCGACTTGCGGGCGACCGTCACCGAGCATCTGCCGCTGAGTCACCGCCTGACGATTGGCGATCTGCTGCGCGCCTGGCGCTGGAAGGACGCTGCCGAACGATTGATGAACGTCTATCGCGCCGGGCGGCTGGCGATCAATCCTCTCGACGCCCTGTTGAGCGAAGCTTGGGGCCATTTGCGCGGTCGGGCCTATGGGCAAGCCTGGACGGAAATTCAACGCTGGCTGCTGCGCGAATATGTGCGCAAGGTCGGTTATTACGCGATTGAGCTGTACAGCGGGCGGCTGACTTTGACCGAGACAGAACCCGACGCGCTGCCGACGCCGGTTTCTCGCGCCGATCTGGCCGAAATCGCCGAACCCTCCCGCCCATCCGGCGAGCCGTTGCGCATCGTCATTCTGGGCCGTGCTAATGCCGGCAAATCCAGTCTGATCAACGCCCTGTTTGGCCGATTGACCGCTGCAACCGATGTCCTGCCGGACACCACGCCGGGCCTGACGCCCTATCGGCTGGCGCGGGAAGGGCTGACCGCCGCGCTGATTATCGACGCGCCGGGTTGCGATACCGCGTCTTTGCCGGAAAAAATCTTGGAGAAAACTGCGCTGGAGGCGGATTTGATTCTTTGGGTGTGCGCCGCGCACCGGCCTGACCGACAACTGGAGCGAACGCATTTAGACCGTTTGCGCAACGCCTTCGCTGCCCGACCGGAACGCCGCCCGCCACCGCTGCTGATCGCAGTCAGCCACATCGACCAGTTACGCCCTTCCCGCGAATGGCAGCCGCCCTACGATCTACAAAATCCCCAAGGAGCGAAAGCCGTCAATATCCGGGCGGCGGTGGAAGCGGTCGCTGCGGATTTGGCCGCGCCGGTAGCGACAGTGATTCCGGTCTGTCTGGCCGAGGGGCGGATTTACAACGTGGATGACGCCTTGTGGTCGGCGATCCTGGATCGGCAGGATCAAGCGGACAAGGCGCGTTTTCTGCGCTGTCTGGAGCAGCGCAAACGAGAAGAAAACTGGGTCTTGCTGCGTCGGCAGTTAGCCAACGCCGGACGCTGGCTAACCACCTTGCCGGGACGGGCGCTGGGCTGAAGCGCCTTGATCGTTCTTATCCGGCGCGAAATACCCCATATTGTCCGGTGAAGGTCATGGCCGGTTCGCCGTCGGCGCGGATCACCACTTCGACCGTCCAGCGCGCCTTGCCATGCTGGCGGTAACGCTGAATGAAGCGTTCGACCGCTTCGGCGTCCGGGCGCAGACATTCGGTAACGATGTCGCCGCGCACCGGGCGCAGGAATTTCTGCGTGCTTTCGGTAATAACAATCTCGGCGGTTTCGCCGTGTTCATTCAGCGTCGTGCGGGTCAGCGCCCAGCCGGTCAGCGCCGCCAACGCCGCCATGGCCCCGCCGAACGCAATGTTCTTGTCATTGATGTTCGGCGCGAGCGGCGCAACCATGCTCAAACCGGCGGCGTCGCAGCGCGCCAGCCGCGCCTGCATGGCCGCAAACAGCGGAACGTAGCGGTTGAGGTAGTCGTTGATTTCCTGAATCACCAGTGCTTCAGACATGAGCAATTCCTTGATTTGGGATGGATAAAGCGCCGGTCAATCGCGTAGCCGGCAATCGAACAGCACATCCTCACCCATCCCGTAGCGGCGATACGCCGGGCGCAGGCTCTGGGATAAATCGGCGATGATCGGCAACGTCAGGCCGGGGCGTCCGGAGCCGATAATCAGCGGGGCGATAGTGATTTGCAGCCGATCCAGCAAGCCGGCCTCCAGAAAAGCAGAGACGGTCAGGCCGCCGCCTTCGACAAACAGCCCGAACAGGCCGCGTTCATGCAGACGCCGCACTACATCGGCCAGGTACAGCCGCAAATCGTAGACCGGAACGCCGATGATTTGCGCCTGACCCGGCGCTGGTTGATCCGCCAACCCTGCATCGCAGACCAGCCAGGTCGGCGCTGCGCCGTCATGGAACAGGCCCGGTTCCGCCGACAGACGGCGACGCGGATCAAGGATGACCCGTGCGGGATGCGGGCCAGTGACGCGCCGCGTGGTTAATTGCGGATTGTCGCATTCCACCGTGCTGGCGCCGACGATGATCGCGTCACAGAGCGCACGCATCCGGTGCAGATGAGTCAGGTTTTCCGAGCTGTTTAGACCCTGGGACGCACCGTTCAGCGTGGCGATCCGCCCGTCGAGGCTTTGTCCCAGATGGGCCACCGTGCAGGGTTGAGTGCGGCAGGCCAGCGCCATCGGTAAATACAGGTCCAACAGTTCGGCGGCGGCGGCGCTAATCGGCGGGCGGGCGCTCCAGCCGCCATTGCCGGTGATTTCCAGCAGCGGGCCGGTATCAGCAAAACCGATTTCCAGACCGGCGGGCGGCGTCTGCAAAGCGCGGACGATGCGGCGCACTTCCAGCAACAGCGCCCAAGCTTGCTCAAGGTCAATCGTTGTCGGCGTCATGCCTTGGGCAACCGGGCGTAGATGTCGCCGGAACCTTCGGCGGGGGTGAACCGGGCGATTTGGGCGCACATCGCTTCAGCATCCAGCCAATGATCTGAGCGCAGGCGCTGCGCTTCTCCGACCGACCAGTTGAAGCGATATGCGCCGAGCGTGGCTAAACGGGTAATGCAGTCCCGCGCCGTGTCCAAGCCCGCTGGCAGATACTCGAACGACAAGGCGGGAATCGCCTGCGACAAGCCGTTCAAGACTTCCAGTTCGTAGCCTTCCACGTCAATTTTGCAGAACGCCGGCAGCCCATAACGGGCAATTAACGCATCCAGCGTGGTGACTGTCACTGGAACCCGCTGGTCCCAGCGCACCGCGATGAAGCCGCGTTGACGGCGCACTGTGGCAATCCAGGCCGGCGACAGCGTGGTTACCGTGGGCGTTCGGGAACTGACCTGCAATTCCGCCACGCCCGGCGTCGCGCCGACCGCCTGTTCGACGAAAACGATTTGGGATTGCTGGCCAAACCAGCGACGCAACAACGCCATGCACGCCGGCTGCGGTTCTACTGCGATGATTCGAGCGTCCAACGGTCTCCAAGCGCGTAGCCGACTGCCGACATGTGCGCCGATGTCGAAACAAAGATCGCCGGGCTTGATGAACTGGGCGTAAAACCGGGTGAGCTGACGCCGCCGCCAGGGAATGGCGTGATAGATCAATAGCGAACGGAAGATTCCCCAGTGTCGGGCGAAACCGGACCGGGCGCTCATCATTCAGTCGCCGATGCGCCGCAGGTCGATCAATTTATGATCGTCGCCAAAGCGCATCTCGAACAGACCGCGCACGCCATCCTGCGTGACGAAGCGCCGCAGCCATTGGGCTGGGAACTGCACGCGCCGCCCATCGCTGGCCCGGACAATGACCTGGCGAGCGACGCCTTCGTAGTAGCTGCGCATTTGTTCAGCGGTCAGGTTCAG
>JBDHRB010000149.1:0-6118 GCA_039807355.1 Candidatus Competibacteraceae bacterium | reverse complement strand
CCGGGCAATGGCGTCGAAGGCTGGATCGACGGGCGGCGTTATCGAATCGGCCAGCCGGAATTCGTCGCCGCCCTGAGCGGAACGGCGCTGCCCGAAAAAGACGATCTCGACGCCGCCAGCACCTGGGTGGCGCTCGGCGATGAACAGGGGTTATTAGCCTGGTTCCAGTTGAGCGACGCGCTGCGGCCCGGCGCGGCGGAGGCAGTCGCCGCTTTGCAGGCGCGGGGTTTGAATGTGGAACTGTTGAGCGGCGACCGGACGGAAGCAGTGGCGCATATCGCCGGTCAGGTCGGCATCGCCTCGGCGCAGGGCGGAATGTCGCCCCAGGACAAGCTGGAACGCTTGCAGGACTTGCAACGCCAGGGGGCGACGGTCGCTATGATCGGCGATGGGGTCAACGACGCCCCGGTGTTGGCGGCGGCGCAAGTCTCGCTGGCGATGGGCAGCGGCACGCAGCTGGCCCACGCCACCGCCGACATGATTCTGCTGTCGGAAAAACTCGACCACCTGGCAGCGGGCGTCGATCTGGCCCGGCGGACTTTAACCATCATGCGGGAGAATTTTGCCTGGGCAATCGGGTACAATTTGATCGCCTTGCCGCTGGCCGCTGGAGGTTGGCTTACGCCCTGGATGTCGGCGATTGGCATGTCGTTCAGTTCCTTGCTGGTGGTGGTCAACGCGCTGCGGCTTCGGAAATCCTGAGAGAGGTCAGCGTCCCATGCGCATCCTGTATTTATTGATTCCCATGGCCCTTGGGGTGATTGGCGTGGCGCTGTGGGCGTTTCTCTGGGCGGTGCGCAGCGGGCAGTTCGATGATCTGGAAGGCCCGGCTCACCGCATCCTGATGGACGACGACGACCCGCGCATTCCCCGCCGTCACGAAAAAACCGATGACTCGTCCTTGAAGGATTGAGTCTGTTGCCCTGTCGATAAACCGTAAAGGAGAAGCCCGATGTTTACATTCCAGAATTTCCCGCTGGTTTTGATCCTGATTCTGATTGTCGCCTCATGGCTGAGTTTTTTCTCGGTGGTGCCCTGGGGCAATTTGTTCTAAATCCACAATTGCGAATGGGCTGCGCCGCCTTTTCCCGCAAGGGGAAAGGCGGTTTTTGTTCTCCCTGAACGGGACTTGCACGATGAGCGGCGCTTTGGAACGGCTGGACGGGTCACAGATTCTCGCCGGATTGACTGCGGCGGCGCGTAGCGGCATCTGTCGGCTGGAGACGTATCAAGTTCTCGATTCCACCAACGCTTATCTGCTGGAGCGGGCGCGGGACGGCTGGCCGAGCGGCGCGGTGTGTCTGGCGGAACAACAAACCGCCGGGCGGGGTCGGCAAGGACGGCGCTGGGTCACGCCCGGCGGCGCCAGTCTGGCCTATTCGCTGCTCTGGCGATTCGCCGGGCCGCCAGAGCGGTTAAGCGGTCTGAGTCTGGCCACTGGGATCGCTACCGCACGAATCTTACAGGCGGCTGGCGTCGCTGAAATCGGCCTGAAGTGGCCGAACGATTTGTGGTGGCGGGAGCGCAAACTCGGCGGCATTTTGCTGGAATCGGGCGGCAATGCCGGTGATTTCTACGTCGTCGCCGGCGTCGGCATCAATCTGGCGCTGTCGCCCCAGGACGCCGCCGCGATTGACCAACCCTGGGCCGATCTGCAAAACATTCCCGGCGTAAAACCCCAGTCGCGCAACGCACTGGCGGCGGCGCTGATCAGCGAACTGGTGGAAACCTTTAGCGCATTCCAATGCAGCGGCTTCGCTGATCTGGCCGCGGAATGGGCGCACTTTGATAGCGTCACCGGACGCCCGGTGATTCTGCATCTGCCCAACGCCACAGTCGCCGGCACCGCCCGGGGCGTAGACGCCAGCGGCGCGTTGTTGCTGGAGACCCCAAACGGGCAAATTCAGCCATACCTGGGCGGGGAAATCCGCCTGAGAATCGCGGCATGATCCTGCTGGCCGATGTAGGCAACAGCCGCATCAAATGGGCGGTCTGGGACGGCGGCCACTATCAGCGGCGCGGTCAGGCCGGGCATGGCGCGGAAAGCTGGACGGAATTGGCCGAGCGGCACTGGCGGGCCTTGCCGCCGCCAGCACGGGTGCTGATGGTCAGCGTCGCCGGCCCTGAAGCCCGCGCCGCGTTGACCGACTGGGTGGGAAAAACCTGGAATCTTGAGGCGCAATTCGTCAGTTCATCGGCAGCGGCCTGCGGGGTGCGCAACGCCTATGCTGAACCGGAACGACTCGGCGCGGATCGCTGGGTGGCGCTGATCGCCGCCCGCGCCCTGACCCGGCAGACGTGCTATGTGGTGGATTGCGGCACGGCGGTCACTATCGACGCGCTGGCCGCGGATGGTCAGCATCTGGGCGGGGTGATCGTGCCGGGAATGCGTTTGATGCGCGAGGCGCTGTATCGGGAAACCCGGCAGATTCCGCCGGAAACCGGCGAGCCGCGCCTGTTCGGCCAAAGCACCCGCGAAGGGGTGTGGGGCGGCGCATTATACGCGGTCGCTTCCGCCATTGATGGGGTCACTGAGCGGATGATCGCTCATCATGGGCCGGGCCTGCGCTGGCTGACCGGCGGCGCTGCGGAAAGCGTTCTGCCACATGTGCAGGCGGAGTATCGACTGGAGCCGGAGCTGATTTTCACCGGGCTGCGGGTGATCGCCGGGGCCTGGCCTTAACCGCCCGGCTGGCCGGTCGCATCACTACCGCTGGCGCAACCGCGACAGCGGAAAAACCGCAGGCTCGGCCCGGCGGTCACGGTCTTGACGCGGCAACGGCCCCCAGGCATGACCGTAAACCACTTCGCAACTGACCGGCAGCGCACCATCCGGGCGGCGGTAGTGTTCGTAAGCCTCGCGCACCGCCCGCCAGCGTCCTTTACCGGTCAAACTGCTGGGCCGTCCCAGGGTCACGTTGCGCACGCCCAGCCGACCTAAATCATCCGCCAAACCTTCCACCGTCGCATACGTCAGGGTCAGGCGTTCGACATCCGTCACCGGCTCGGCCAGACCCGCCCGCAACAGCGCATCGCCGATGTCATGCAAATCGAGAAAGGCGTTGACATGCGTGCAGCGCTCATCCGCCGCCGCCCAACTGCGCCGCAATTCCAAAAGCGTGTCGGGACCGAGGGTGCTGAACAGCAACGCACCGCCCGGTTTGAGCAAGCGGCGAAATTCCGCCAGGGTCCGATCCAGATCGACCGTCCACGGCAGGGCCAGATTGGAGAAAATCAGATCGAAACGGGCATCCGCCAGCGGTATCGCCTCCGGCTCGGCGCACAGGCCATGCAAGGTCCGCAACCACGGTGCCCGCCAGCAGGCTCTGGTCAGCATCGCCGGCGCTCGCTCCAGACCGAATACCCGGGCCTTGCGATATTTCCTCATCAGTTGCGCGGTGATCATTCCCGTTCCGCAACCGACATCCAGGATCATTTGCGGCTTTAGCGTCAACAGATCCAGCCGCTCCAGCAAGCGCCCGCCGATTTCGCGCAGCAGAAACCCCGCATCCTCATCATGCAGCGCCGCCCGCTCGAAGGCCTGGCGCAAGCGCTGCAAATCCGGGAGAAACGGCCAGTCGTTACGGTGCTCATCCATCGATAAAGGCTCGAAGTTGTGCCACGAATTCGGGCAAATGCGAGAAAAACGGCGCATGGCCGGCGCGGGGAAAAATATGCAGCCTCGCATTCGCCGCCTGACGCCACATCGCCTCACCGGCGCTGGCCGGTACCAGTTGATCGCGCTGCCCCATTAACAGCAATGTCGGACAGTCAAGGCGCTCCCATGCGCGGCGTAGATCGGTGGTTTCCAAAATCGCCAGCCCGTCTTGCAACGCCGCGACCTCCGGCTCACCGTGCTGAAACAGCATGGCTTTCAACTGTTTCAACTGGGCGCTGGCGTGCTCGCTGCCCTGTACCTCCAGGGCAATGAAGCGCTTCAACACCGTGTGATAATCCTGACGCAATTCTTCGGCAAAGCGCCGCAACATCGGTAAGGCGATACCGTGCGGCCAGTCCGGGCGCTGGACAAAACAGGGCGTGCTGTTGACCAATGCCAGCCGTGTCACCCGCTCCGGGGCGATCAGCGCCGCCTGCTGGGCCACCAACCCGCCCAGCGACCAGCCGACCCAAACTGCTGAAGCGGGAGTCGCCGCCAAGGCCGCTGCCGCCCAATCGTTCAACTCTGGCCCGACCTTCAGCCCCCGGCTGTAGCCATGGCCGGGTAAATCCAGCACGGTCACCCGGTGATGATCCAGCAATCCTTCCACAACGTCTTCCCAGACCCCGGAATGCATCCCCCAGCCATGCACCAATACCAGGTCCGTTCCCTCGCCCAGCGTGTGCGTGTAAAGAGTCATCAGCAACACCCGATATTTGGCGCAGCGCTTTGTCCAGGCGCAATCGACTGGGTAACCCGATTGCGGCCTTCGCGTTTGGAGCGGCGCAAGGCCAGATCGGCCCGCCGCAACGCATCCGCTCCCGATTCTCCATCGGCCCACATCGCCACGCCAAAGCTGGCGGTCAGCCGTTCTGCGCTGGGTGCCAGCGGCTGCGCTTCCAGGCGCTGGCGAATCCGCTCGGCGCAGGCCACGGCGCTGGCCAATGTCGTGTCGGGCAGCAGCAGGACGAATTCCTCGCTGCCCAAGCGGATCACCGCATCGCTTTGCCGACAATGATCGCGCAACAGCGCGGCAAACCGCTTCAAGAGTTCATCACCCAGCGCACAGCCGTAGCGCTCATTAATTTCCTTGAAATGATCCAGATCGGCGATCAGCAAACAGAATGTTTGATGGCGTCGCGGGTTGGACTCGATCTCCTCGGCCAGCATTTCGTCCAAGCGGCGTCGGTTCCCTACTCCAGTCAATGGATCGGTGAGCATCAGCTCGCGGATTGTCGCTTCATTGCGCTGCAACTCGCGGTTGGCGCGCAACAACTGGCGCTGGGTCTCGGCCAGTTGCTCATTCAGTTGCATCACCGTCGCGCCGAGCATTTCCAGACCTTGCACGTCGTATTCCGCGGCCACCAGCAAGCGCCCCTGTTGCCAACGATAGATGTGTCCTTGCAGGGAATGGCTCGACTGGTCGGCGCTGGCGATATTGAGAATGCCGCGATACAGCAATAACGTACCACCATGATAGGGCACCAAAGTTTGTACATCTTCCAAACGGGGATTAACGAACAGCGCACGCGCATCCCAGCCGCCGCCAGCGGTTTGCGGCGGCGCGACGCGCAGAAAGCCCTGGTTAGCCGCCAGGACACGACCTTCCTCGTCCAGCAAAGCAATCGCCACGCTGCCCAATTCTTGCAGGAACGGCGGCAATCCTAACTCTGCGAAGGAACGGGTCAGATCGTTCATTGGGTCAGGACATCGGGTTCGGCAGGGGGTGACCCTGCTCGTCGAGCGGAATATCCACCCATTCATCCCGGTAAATCCGTCGCAGATCGAGGATCGACCAGGGAATCAGGACCAGCGCCGCGATGATCCAGGCCAGCAGATGCCAGACCCAGCCGCCACCGGGGATGAACGTGGCCGCGACGACGAAAAACCCGGTGACGCCATAGAACCGATAGGCAGCCTGTTGCGTATAGTGACCGACTTTGGGATTGGGGTGATGGCGGTTCATCGCGTAAACCAGCATCGATGCACCAAACCAGAAAATTAGCAGCGGGAAAGGAATCAGAATCGCAATCAGGTTGCCATAATTCATCAGCGCCGCGGCCTGTTTGGCCGACGAGCCACGCGCCATCTTGCCAATCACCGTGTCTTCGCTTTGCTCCAGCATGTGCATCTGCATGATTTCAATCCTTAATGTATGGAAATAAACTGATTATTAACGGTCAGCGGTCATCTTCGGAAACCGGCCAAGCCTTGTCAATCATCCGGCGTGCCGCCAGCGCCGGGTGGCAACAGCTTCTGTACCGGCTGCTGCCGCCCACCTGTTTGTTATGCGGCGCTGCGGGCGTTGAGCAACGCGACCTGTGCGCTGGCTGCGCCGCCGACCTGCCGCGCAACTGGAATGCCTGCCCGGTCTGCGCCACGCCACTGGCGGTTTTTTCCACCGAACCCTGCACCGCCTGCCGCGCTTGCCCTCCCCCCTATGACCGCGCTTTTGCACCT
>JBDHRB010000148.1:0-6180 GCA_039807355.1 Candidatus Competibacteraceae bacterium | reverse complement strand
ACAGGTCATGGGAAATCGCCGAAGCGCCAGCCAGCGTCAGGCCGGAGACCACCGCCAGAATGGTGGCGAAAGCCACTGCGGAAATGAAGCCGAGCAGCAGATTGCCGCCGACCGCCGCCGCCAGATTGACCGCCGCCATGTTTTGACCGCCCTTGATGCCGCCGACCGCCGCCGGATCAGCGAATTCTGGATTGCTGGTCAGCAGGACGATAGCGCCGAAGCCGATCAGGAAGGTCAGGATGTAGAAATAGCCGATGAAGCCGGTGGCGTAGAACACCGATTTACGCGCTTCGGTGGCGTTGGGCACGGTGAAAAAGCGCATCAGAATATGCGGCAGGCCGGCGGTGCCGAACATCAGCGCCAGACCCAGCGAAATCGCTTCAATCGGGCTGGTGACCAGGGTGCCCGGACGCATGATCGCGTCATGCTTGGTGTGGATTTCCGTGGCCTTGCGGAACAGCGCCTCTGGACTCCAGGAGCCTTCGGTGGCGAGGTGCAACGCGCCAAAGGCAATGAAGGTAGCGCCGCTCAACAACAAGATCGCCTTGATGATCTGCACCCAGGTGGTCGCCAGCATCCCGCCAAAGGTCACGTACATGATAATCAGCACGCCGACGATGATCACCGCATAGACGTAATCCAGACCGAACAGCACTTGAATCAGCTTGCCGGCGCCGACCATCTGGCCGATCAGGTACAGCACCACCACCACCAGCGAGCCGGTCGCGGCCATGGTGCGCATCGGCACGCGCTGGAAGCGATAGGACACCACGTCGGCATAGGTGTATTTGCCGAGGTTGCGGAGCTGTTCCGCCATCAGGAACATGATGATCGGCCAGCCGACCAGCCAGCCGACCGAGTAGATCAGGCCGTCATAGCCGTTGATGAACACCAGGCCGGAAATCCCCAGGAAGGACGCGGCGGACATGTAGTCGCCCGCAATCGCCATGCCGTTCTGGAAGCCGGTGATGCCGCCGCCGGCGGAGTAGAAATCCTTGGCGGTCTTGGTGCGCTGCGCCGCCCAGTAGGTAATACCCATGGTAGCGCCGACAAAAACCAGGAACATGACAATGGCGGGAATGTTGACCGCCTGTTTTTTCACTTCGCCCAAATCGCCGGCGGCCAGCGCCGCCCCGGCGACCAGGCTCAGGGCCAGAACCGTTACCGTGTTCTGCCAGAATTTCATAGGACTTCCTCCTTGATTTCGTTATTGAGCCGGTCAAACTCAGAATTGGCGCGGAACACATAGATACCGGTGAGGACGAAGGCGCTGATGATCACGCCCAAGCCAATCGGAATGCCGACAGTTGTCACGGAACCTTCCCACAACTGTTGGGAGAGGAATTCCTTGTTAAAGGCGATGATCAGGATGAAGCCGTAATAGATCAATAGCATGATAACCGCCAGGGTCCAAGCGAACTTGGATCTCTTCGACACCAGTTCGTGGTATTTGGGGTTGCTTTTTATCGCGCGCACCAAATCTTGTTGCATGGTTATATCCCATTAGGTGATGGTGGGTGGAACGGCAGACGCCCATGACTGGACGGTAAATCCATCCCTCAGTGGCTTGCCTGAGAGCCGGAAAGGGCCGCAAGCCGTTAAATTTTAGCTGTATCCAGCGCCAATTGACATCCTCCCCGGCAAACAGCGGAATGAACCCGTTCGGTTGCAGGCCAGGGTTTGATCCGTCGCCGGGAAAGCTCTGTGGCGCGGCTCAGGCGTCACGGTGATCCAGCGCAGCAAACCGGGACGCTTTTAGTACAGGTCCAGCGGGTCTACATCCAGCGACCAACGCACTTGACGAGGGCTGCGCTCCGCCCAGAGCAGCGCGACCCAGCGATGCAGAAAACGATGTAAATCCTGACGCTGCGCGGCCTGAATCAGCAAATGCGCCCGATAGCGTCCGGCGCGGCGCTCCATCGGCGCTGGGGCCGGCCCCAGCACTTCCAGCCCATCGGCAAACGGTTCGCCCAAAGCGCGGGCGGCCTGGAGAAAGGCGCTGGCCTGTTCCGCATCCAGCGCCTCGGCGCGCAGCAGCGCCTGACTGGCAAAAGGCGGTAACAGCGCCGCCTCGCGCTCGGCCAGGGCTTCCTCGGCAAAGGCCGGATAGCCGCGCAAAATCAGGGTGCGCAACAGCGGATGGTCGGGATGATGCGTTTGAATCAGCACTGCGCCAGGTTTTTCCGCCCGCCCGGCCCGCCCGGCCACTTGCAGGATCAGTTGGGCCATGCGCTCGCTGGAACGAAAGTCAATGCCGTACAACCCTTGATCGGCGTCGATGATCCCGACCAGAGTCACATTGGGAAAGTGATGACCTTTGGCCAGCATCTGCGTGCCGACCAGCAAGCGCGGCCCGCCAGCGTGAATGTCGGCCAGCAGTGATTCCAGACTGCCGCGCCGGCGGGTGCTGTCCCGATCCATGCGGATCAGGCCGACTTCAGGGAATTCTTCGCGGAGCGCGGTTTCCAGCCGTTCAGTGCCCTGGCCGAAGCCGCGCAGATCGACGCTGCCGCAGTGCGGACAGGCGGTATCCACCGCCCGCTGATCGCCGCAGTGGTGACAAATCAGCCGGCGGCGGCGCAAATGCAGAGTCATCCGGGCGTCGCAATGCCGGCATTGACTGATCCAGCCGCATTCATGGCAGAGCAGCAGCGGGGAAAAACCGCGCCGGTTGAGAAACAGCAGCACTTGCTCATCGCGTTGCAGATGGGCGCGGATGCGCTCCAGTAACAGCGGCGATAGCCCTTCGCGCAGCGGTTGACGGCGCACATCGACAATCTGCATCAGCGGCAGCGCACCGCCGCCGACCCGTTCCGGCAAGCGCAGCAAGTGATAGCGCCCGCATTGGGCATTGCGCCAGCTCTCCAGCGCCGGGGTGGCCGATCCCAGCACCACCGGAATGCCGAGTTGCCGCGCCCGGACGATAGCCAAATCCCGGGCGTGATAGCGAAAGCCGTCCTGCTGTTTGAAAGACGGGTCATGCTCCTCATCAATAATCAGCAGGCCCGGCGTCTGCAACGGCGCAAACACCGCCGAGCGCGTGCCGACCATCACCTCGGCCCGGCCCTCGCGCATCATCAGCCAGGCATTCAGCCGTTCCACGTCGCTCAGGCCAGAGTGCGAGACCGCTAGCGTTCCGGGCAGGCGTTCGCGGAAACGGGCTACTAACTGCGGGGTCAAGCCGATTTCCGGGGTCAGCACCAGCGCCTGCCGACCCTGGGCCAAGGTTGCTTGAATCGCCCGCAGGTAGACCTCGGTTTTACCGCTGCCGGTGACGCCCTCCACCAGGAAGACCTGAAATCGGCCCAGCGCCGCGATAATCGCTGCGACCGCCTGCGCCTGAGCGGCGTTTAAAGTTGGCGGATCGGCGCTGGACGCGGGGGTTGTCTGCGCCGAGGCGGTGCCCGGCTCCACCCAGCCCTTGTCCTGCAAGGTGCGCAAGGTAGCGGCGCTATGGCTGACCAGTGGGCGCAGGGTTTCCAGTTCAACACCGTCTGCGCACTGCGCCAGATAATCGAGCATCCGCCATTGCACCGGGGCGCGGCGCAGGCGTCCCTCAGCGAGGGCGACCTGACCGGCGGCGGTGATGCGCCAGCGCGGGGGGGCGGGCGGCGCTTTGGCTGGCTCTCCCTGACGCAACAATACCGGCAGGGCGCTCATAAACACTTCGCCGGGCGGATGATGGTAATAGCGCTGCGCCCAGAGGATCAGCGCCAGCACATCCGGCGGCAACAGCGCCTCGGCGTCGAGAATCGCCAGCGCCGGACGCAAACTGGCGATGTCCCGCGCCGAATCCTCGCTCACTTCCACCAGGAAGCCGACGATTTGTTGTCGCCCGAAAGGGGCCTTGACGCGCACGCCCGGCTGCAAGTGCGCCGGATCGCAATCCGGCGGCGGCAGATAGTCAAACAGCCGGTACAGGCGCGAGGGAACGGCAATGCGCAGGATCAAGCCGGCGGCTCACTCCCGCTCTCCAGGGCGAAGAGCGGGATCAGGGGGCGGCGGGCGATTCAGCCGCCGGCGCGGAAGGCCCCGAGCATACCGCTCTGGCCTTGAACGAAGATGATGTTGCCGGCGACGACCGGCGATGCGGTAATGGTTTTGCCAGCCGCACGAACCCGCCCTTCGATCCGGCCATCGTCCTTACGCAGCCAGTGTAAATACCCTTCAAAGTCGCCGACCACCACATGATCGGTCGTAGCCGCCGGAGCGGACAGGCGTCGCCCGGTCAGCTCGGCCTGTTTCCAGAAGGTTCCGCCGGTGGCGCGATCCAGCGCCACTACCGCGTCGGCGTCATCGCTGACATAGACCTGGCGGGCGTCTACGTCGAGTCCAGCGTGGCTGGACAGCTCCCGGCTCCAGACCAGGTTGCCGTCGCGCATGTTGATCGCGGCGACATTGCCGCGATAGGCGGCCAGATACAGGGTGTCGCCGAAGGCTTTGGGTTCCGAATCAATGTCGATCAGCCGTTCGATCTCGGTGCGGCCGCGCGGCGCGGCGACGATTTTCTCCGTCAGCGGCAATCCTTTATCCAGGGACAATACCAAAAGCTTGCCATTGTCCAGTCCGGCGATCATCAGCTCGCGGGTCAACAGCGGCGGCGCATTGCCGCGCAGGCTCAGGGCGGGCATGGCGTGGGTATAAACCCAGCGCTGTTGGCCGGAACGGCTGTCGAAGCCGGTGAATTTGCCATCAATGGTGCGCACCACCACCACGCCACTGGCCGCACGCGGCGGGGCCAAGACTTCGCTGGAGACTTGAGCGCGCCAGGCTTCCTGACCATCCGCCTGACGCAGGGCGAGGACCTCGCCTTTATGGGTTCCCACCAGGATCAGGCCATCGTCGCTGACGCCCACTCCGCCGGAAATCGACAACTGGGTATCGACTGCCCAGAGGCGCTGTCCGCTCAGGGCGTCGAGCGCGACCACCGCGCCATCGTGGCTGGCGGCGTAGACCCGGCCATCGAGCAAAGCCGGGGTCAGACGAATCAACGGGTCTTCGGCGGCAGCGCCAATCCGGGTTTCCCAAAGCGACTGAATGCTGATCGGCTGGGCAATTGCCTTAAGTTCCGCCGGAGGCGTGGTGTTGTCCGAGCCGCCAAACCAGCCGCTGATCGTGCTGCAACCGACAACCGACAGCAGCATAAACAAAGGAAAGAGGCGTCGGATCATGAGGGCGGACCTGAAGCAGGAGGTGCAGCCGGTTCGGCAGGCGCAGCGGGCGCGGTTTCAGCAGGCGATTCGGCGGGCGCAGCGGGCGCGGTTTCAGCAGGCGATTCAGCGGGCGCAGCGGGCGCAGTTTCAGCAGGCGGGGTTCCCGCCGGTTCCGCCGCCGGTTGTGAAACCGTGGATGCTTCAGGAGGCGGCGGCGGCGGAGTTGGCGCGGCAATCACTGTATCTGCACTCGATGCCGCCAAATTATCCAGCTTGATTTGCAACAACGGGCTAGGACCGCCAGCCGCCAGCGCCTGGGCATAGGCGGTGCGCGCTTTGGCCGGATCGTTGCCGGCCAAGGCCAAATCGCCGCGCAGTTCTTCACGCTCGGCG
Source organism: Candidatus Competibacteraceae bacterium (assembly GCA_039807355.1). Taxonomy (GTDB): domain Bacteria; phylum Pseudomonadota; class Gammaproteobacteria; order Competibacterales; family Competibacteraceae; genus UBA2383. Next base: position 634 of record JBDHRB010000148.1, on the reverse strand, counting down.
GTCAAACTGGCGGTCTTGACCCGCTCCAGCAGTTGTTCCGCCTCGGCCAATTGGTTGGCGGCGAACAGCACCCGGGCCAACCGCAGTCGGGCGATGTCGCGCAGTTCATCGAGTTGCGCATGGTCAATCACCCATTGCAGGCGCTGCGTAGCCAGCGCCAAGTCGCCCTGCTCCACCGCCAGTTTCGCCAGACGCAACATAGCCAGCGCGGCGTAGGCGGATTTGGGAAAATCAGCCAGCAACCCTTGAGCGCGTTGCGCGGCTTGATCGGCGTCGGGTTTTTCCGCGGCTTCGATAAAGGCGTCATAGGCCAGCGAGGCTTGATTGGCCTGGGTTGCGCGGTAAGAAATCCAGTAACGCCAGCCGAAAATCGCAGTGAGGCCCAAGGCAATGCCGAGCATGATGCTCAGGCCATTGTCCCGCCACCATTTTTTCAGGTCTTCGACGCGCTCATCGTCGGTGTATTGCTCCATCCGTTTATCTTCTCCGGCTAACGCCCCTCGGCGGGTTCACACGCGAGGTTCGAGGTTAGGAAACGGCGCGGCCTCAGGAGGCTTCGCCCAGCGCCGCCGCCAGCAACCAGGCGGCGGCCTGATCCTGCGGCAAGGTGATTTGCGGGCGCTCGGCATCGCGC
>JBDHRB010000147.1:0-6180 GCA_039807355.1 Candidatus Competibacteraceae bacterium | reverse complement strand
CGCCCCAGCCGGAAAATCCTGTTGGTCACCGTGTCCAAAGAGGCGGCGGGCTTTGATTCCAACCGCATGGCCTACACCCGCGAGCCGCCCAAGCTGGATTATTACAAGGACAGCGTGTGGAGCGACACGCCGGCTAAAATGTTATTGCCGATTCTGGTGCAGGCGTTCGAGCGCAGCGGCGCGTTCAAGGCGGTGGTCTCGCCGCCGTCGCCGGCGCTGGCCGATGTGCGGGTGGATGTCGATGTGATTCGCCTGCAACAGGAATTCATGACCCGGCCCAGCCAGGTGCGGCTGATCGCCCGATTGAAGGCGGTGGAAATGAAGAGCGGGCATGTGCTGGAAACCCGGTTGTTTGAAGCCACCGCGCCGGCGCCGAGCGAGGATGCGGCGGGCGCAGCGCGGGCGGCCAATGTAGCGGTGCAAAAGCTCCTGAACGAGATGCTGCCGTTTGCCTTGCGCGCCCTGACCTGAACAACGGTTTAACTGACCAAGGATCAACCATGAGAATCACCATTTTCGGTTCCGGCTATGTCGGCCTGGTCACCGGAGCCTGCTTTGCCGAAGTGGGCAACGATGTGCTGTGCGTCGATGTGGACCCGCGCAAGGTGGCGCTGTTGCAGCGTGGCGAAATCCCCATCCATGAGCCGGGCCTCGATGAACTGGTGCGGCGCAACGGCGCTGACGGGCGGTTGCGCTTCACCACTGACGTGGCGGAAGGCGTCGCCCACGGCCAGTTTCAGTTCATCGCCGTCGGCACCCCGCCCGATGAAGACGGCTCCGCCGATTTGCAGCATGTACGCGCCGTCGCCCGTTCCATCGGCCAGCATCTGGAGGAGTATCGGGTGGTGGTCAACAAGTCCACAGTCCCGGTCGGCACGGCGGACGTAGTGCGCGAAACTATCGCCGGGGCGCTGGCCGAACGCGGCAAAAATATCCCGTTCTCGGTGGTCTCCAATCCGGAATTTCTCAAGGAAGGCGCGGCGGTAGCGGATTTCATGCGCCCGGACCGGATTATCGTCGGCTGCGACGATCACCGGGCGACCCTGTTGCTGCGTGCGCTGTATGCGCCGTTCAACCGCAACCGCGACCGCTTGATCGAAATGGACGTGCGTTCGGCGGAGCTGACCAAATACGCCGCCAACGCCATGCTGGCCACCAAGATCAGTTTCATGAACGAGATCGCCAATCTCGCCGAGCGGCTGGGCGCGGATGTGGAAAAAGTCCGGGTGGGCATCGGCGCTGACCCGCGCATCGGCTATCACTTCATCTATCCCGGCGCGGGATATGGGGGTTCCTGTTTTCCAAAGGATGTCAAGGCCTTAGAGTATACCGCCCGTTCCGTCAACTACGAAGCAGCGTTGTTGCAAGCGGTGGAAGCGGTCAACGAGCGGCAGAAAGCTGTGCTGTTCGCCAAGATTCAGCGCCATTTCAACCAGGGGCTGCGTGGGCGAACTTTCGCCCTGTGGGGACTGGCGTTCAAACCGGGCACTGATGACATGCGCGAAGCGCCCAGCCGAGTGTTGCTGGAGGCGCTGTGGCGGGAAGGGTGCGCGGTGCGCGCCTACGATCCGGCGGCGATGAACGAAACCCGGCGGATTTACGGCGAGCGTCCCGATTTGCAATTGTGCGAACGCCCGATGGACACGCTGCCAGGCGCGGACGCCTTGATTATCGTCACTGAATGGAGCCTGTTTCGCAGTCCCGATTTCGACGCTATCCGCCAGGCACTGAAACAGCCGGTGATTTTCGATGGCCGCAATCTTTATGATCCCGATCACCTGCGCGAGCAAGGTTTCATTTACTACGCGATTGGCCGAGGCGAACGTTCATGATCATCCCTGTGATTCTTTCCGGCGGCAGCGGCACGCGGTTATGGCCGCTGTCCCGCGAGACCTATCCCAAACAGTTCCTGCCGCTGGCGGACCGCAACACCATGCTGCAAAACACCGCGTTGCGCGTCGCCGGCCTGGACGACATGGCCGCGCCGATGGTGGTGTGCAACGAAGAGCATCGTTTCATGGTCGCCGAGCAACTGCGGGCGGTGGGCATCCATCCCGCCGCGGTCATGCTGGAGCCGGTGGGCCGCAACACTGCGCCAGCGGTCGCTATCGCCGCTCTGCGCGCCCAAAGCGAGCATGGCGGCGCTGATCCATTGTTGCTGATCCTGCCCGCCGATCATGTCATCGCCGATGTCGCCGGTTTCCGCGCCGCGATTCTCCAGGTCGCGCCGCAGGCGGAAGCCGGACACCTGATTACCTTCGGCATCGTTCCCACCGCCCCGGAAACCGGCTATGGCTACATCAAGGCCGGCGCTCCGCTGAATGATCGAGGCGTTTGTGCGGTGGAACGCTTTGTCGAAAAACCCGACCAGGCCACCGCCGAGCGTTATCTGGCCTCCGGCGATTATTACTGGAACAGCGGTATGTTCCTGTTCCGCGCCTCGACCTTCCTGGCGGAACTGGAACGCTTCGCCCCGGCGATGCTGGCGGCCTGTCAGCACGCGCTGGCCGAAGGACACGCCGACCGGGATTTCCTCTGGCTGGATCGCGCCGCATTCGCCGCCTGCCCCAAGGACTCTATCGACTATGCGGTGATGGAAAAAACCGATCATGCCGTGGTGACGCCGCTGGCAGTGGGCTGGAACGATGTCGGCTCCTGGTCCGCGTTATGGGAAGTCGGCGAGCGCGACGCGGACGGCAATATCGAACGCGGCGATGTGATGAGTCTGGAAACCCGCGACTCCTACATCGACGCCGCCTCGCGGCTGGTGGCGACGGTGGGCGTTGAGCATCTGGTAGTGGTGGAAACCGCCGACGCGGTGCTGGTGGCCAGCAAGGATCGGGTGCAGGAGGTTAAAACGATTGTCGAACAGCTCAAGGCGCGCCAGCGTCCCGAAGGGCGTTTGCACCGCAAGGTTTACCGTCCCTGGGGTTGCTACGATTCGATTGATTTCGACCAGCGTTTCCAGGTCAAGCGCATCACGGTCAATCCCGGCGCCAGCCTGTCCTCGCAGATGCATCACCATCGCGCCGAACACTGGGTGGTGGTGCATGGCACCGCCCGCGTGACCCGGGGCGATGAGGTGTTTCTGCTGACCGAAAACCAGTCCACCTACATCCCGGTCGGGGTGCGTCACCGCCTGGAAAACCCCGGCAAGATTCCCCTGGAAATCGTTGAAGTGCAATCCGGCAGCTACCTGGGCGAAGATGACATCGTGCGCTATGACGATGTGTACGGCCGGGAATCCTACGAGGTGAAATGACCATGCGCGATGAACTGAACTGTTTCAAAGCCTACGACATTCGCGGGCGGATTCCCGACGAGCTGAATGAGGATTTCGCCTACCGTCTGGGCCGGGCTTATGCGGTGTTTCTGCGGCCCCGGCGAGTGGCGGTCGGCCACGACGTGCGCCTGAGCAGTCCGGGATTGAGCGCGGCGCTGACCAACGGCCTGCTCGACGGCGGCGTTGACGTGCTGGACATCGGGCTGTGCGGCACCGAAGAAATCTACTTTGCCACGTTCGAGCATCGCCTCGACGGCGGCATCATGGTCACCGCCAGCCATAATCCGATGGATTACAACGGTATGAAGCTGGTGCGCGAACAGGCCAGGCCGATCAGCGGCGATTCCGGCCTGTTCGAGATTCGTGATCTGGCGCTGGCCGATGATGAATTTACCGTGTTCAACCGCCGGGGAACGCTGATTGAATGGCCGGACAAGGGCGATTATTTGCGCCATTTGCTCGGCTACATCGACCCCGACGCTTTGCGCCAGTTGAAAATCGTGGTGAACGCGGGCAATGGCGGGGCTGGATTGATTATCGACGCTCTGGAACGCTATCTGCCTTTCCAATTCATCAAAATTCACCACGAACCGGATGGAACCTTCCCGCATGGCATTCCCAATCCGTTGCTGCCGGAATGCCGCGAGGCGACCGCACAAGCGGTGCGTGAGCATGGGGCGGATTTGGGTCTGGCCTGGGACGGCGATTTTGACCGCTGCTTCTTCTTTGACGAGACCGGGCGGTTTATCGAAGGTTATTACCTGGTCGGGCTGCTGGCGGAAACCCTGCTGGCGCGGCATCCGGGCGAGAAGATCATCCATGATCCCCGGTTGACCTGGAACACCCTCGACCAGGTGCGCACCGCCGGCGGCGTCCCGGTGCAGAGCAAGACCGGCCATGCTTTCATCAAAGAGCGGATGCGTCAGGAAGATGCGTTGTATGGCGGCGAGATGAGCGCCCATCACTACTTCCGCGAATTTGCCTATTGCGACAGCGGGATGATTCCCTGGCTGTTAATCGCTGAATTATTGAGTCAGCGCAATCAACCGCTGTCGGCGCTGGTCGATGCGCGGATGCAGGCGTTTCCGTGCAGCGGCGAAATCAACTTCCGCGTCGCTGACGCGCCGGCCAAGTTGGAAGAAATCCGCGCCGCCTACGCCGATCAACAACCGGCGGTCGATGAGACCGATGGTCTGAGCCTGGAATTTGCTGACTGGCGATTTAACCTGCGTTCTTCAAACACCGAGCCGTTAGTGCGGCTGAATGTGGAAACTCGCGCTGATGCGGAGTTATTGCAACGCCGGGTTGCGGAATTAACGGCGCTGATTGCCGCCTAGCGCCAGTCATCGGCCATGCGCTCTCCCGCAACGGGAGAGCGGCGGTTCAACGCCGATCCAGCAACGATTCGAGAGTGACCAATTCGACAATCGGCTGCGGACTCAGCACAAAGACCTGAAATGGACTGCGCTGCAAATACGCGGTGGTGAAGCTGATCGAAATCGCCGCCGCGTAAATCAGCAGCGCCGCCAGTTGGGTTCGCCACTGGTCTAAATGCACCAGGACGATAGTCAACATGGTCAGCGCCCCCAGACAAGCCACGGCAAACCATTTCAGCGGATCGCCGTGCTTTTGACTTTGCGCGAAGCGCTGATGACGGGCGGCCTGCACCCGATCTACTTCCTGCAACATCATCCCATGCACGCTGGTGGGCAACTGATGCGCCGCCAACACCGAACCCAACAGCCGCCGCCAGCCGTTCAGCACCTGCGGGCTGGCTTGACCATGCGCCAACAGCGGCCATTCCACCTCGGCGGTCAAACGCGCATAGTCGCGGATCGCCGCCAAAATCGGCGCACCAACCGCCGGCGACTGCTGTTCCGCCAGACGAAATAAACCGCGCAACGCCTGGGCTTCCTGGACAATCGCGGTGTGCGCCCGGTCGCGCACATTCCAGATATCGCTGGCGAAAAAGGTCGTGTACAGCGCAAACAAAATGCCGACCACCGCCACCACCTGCGGCGAAAAATTTTGCAACGACTGAAACCACCGGGCGAACCGGGAAAAATTGCTCAACCAGAACAGCGCCCCGGCGGTGGCGAAGGTGGCTAAAATGCCAAGAATCAGCAAACTAATATAGGTGAATTCGTAAGAAAAAATCATCACGCTAACCCACGCCTTCCTGAGTCAGGATCGCTAGGTTAAAGCCCAAGGCAGACATATTTAATATCCAGATATTCTTCAATGCCGTATTTCGAGCCTTCCCGCCCGAATCCGGACGCCTTGACGCCGCCAAATGGCGCAACTTCAGTAGAAATCAGCCCGGTATTCACGCCGACCATGCCGTATTGCAACGCCTCGGCCAGGCGAAAAACCCGACGCACATCCCGGCTGTAAAAATACGCCGCCAGTCCAAATTCCGTCGCATTCGCCAGTTGCACCGCCTGCTCATCGGTGTGGAAGCGAAACAGCGGCGCGACTGGGCCAAAGGTTTCTTCCCGCGCCGCCAGCATCTCCGCGTTCATTTCAGTCAACACCGTGGGTTGATAAAAGCTCCCGCCCAAGGCATGGCGCTGCCCGCCGGTCAACACTTTCGCCCCCTTGTCCAGCGCATCCGCCACATGGCGCTCCACTTTCGCCAGCGCCGCCGCGTCGATCAGCGGCCCCTGGGTCACGCCCGGCTCCAGGCCATTGCCGACCTTGAGCTGCTCGCGCACCACCTCAGTCAAGCGGGCGGCGAAGGCGTCATAAATCCCGTTCTGTACCAGAAAACGGTTGGCGCAAACGCAGGTCTGGCCGCTGTTGCGATATTTCGAGGCCAGCGCCCCGGCCACCGCCGCCTCCAGATCGGCGTCATCGAACACGATAAACGGCGCGTTGCCGCCCAGTTCCAGGGACAG
>JBDHRB010000146.1:0-6187 GCA_039807355.1 Candidatus Competibacteraceae bacterium | reverse complement strand
CAGCACCAGCGGAATGCTCAACGTCACCACCACCCCGGCGCGCCAGCCCAGACTGAGAAAAGTCACCGCCAAAACGATGACCAGCGCCTCCAGGAAGGTCTTCATAAATTCGTTGACTGCGGATTTCACCACCCGGGGCTGATCGGTGACCTGATGAATCTCGATCCCGACCGGCAATTCGGCTTGCAGTTTTTCAAAAACCCGCCGCAAATCCGCGCCCAAGGCCAGGATGTCGCCGCCCTTGACCATCGACACCGCCAGGCCAATCGCCTCCTGGCCCTGATAGCGCATCCGAAAGGACGGCGGGTCTTCGTAGCCGCGCCACAGGTCGGCGATGTCGTCCAGACGCACCGTGCGGTTGTTCGCCCGCACGCCAATCGCGCCAATGCTGTCCAGCGAATCGAACGGCCCATCGACCCGCAGCGGCACCCGGTTTTGCGGCGTCACCACGATGCCGGACGCTTCCATAGCGTTCTGCGCCGCCAGCAGCGAGAACACCGGCATGGGATTGATGCCCAGCGCCGCCAGCTTGCGGTCGGACATTTCCACATAAATTTTCTCGTCCTGGGCGCCGATGATCTGCACCTTGTTAATCTGCTCGATGCGCAACAATTCCCGCCGCGCCGCCTCAACATAGCGTTTCAGTTCGGCGTAACTGAAACCGTCGGCGGTGAAGGCGTAGATCGAACCGAAAATATCGTCATATTCGTCATTGAAAAACGGGCCGCGCAACCCTTCCGGCAGCGCATGGCGCAAGTCGCTGACCTTCTTGCGCGCCTGATACCAGACGCCGGGCACCGCCTTGGGCGGGGTGGATTCCTTGAGGTGAATAAACAGTACGGTTTCGCCCGGTTTGGAATAGCTGCGGATGAAATCCAGATACGGGGTTTCCTGCAACTTTTCCTCCAGCTTGTCGGCGACTTGCTGCTCCATTTCCCGAGCGGTCGCCCCCGGCCAGTAAGCTTTGATAATCATCACCTTGATGGTGAATTCCGGGTCTTCCATCTGGCCGAGGGTGAAATAGGCATAGGCCCCGCCAAGCAACAGCAGTCCAATCAGGTAACGAATCAGCGCCGGATGGTTGATCGCCCAGGCGGACAGATTGGGACCTTTCATGGCGCGTACTCCACGGTGAGCGGAAGGATCAGGATCACAGCAAAAAATAGCCGCTTCAATCCGGCTGCGCAGCAGGCGCTGGATGGATCGCCTTGCCAGCGGGTTGCAGCTTGAAAAACGCCATTAATTCATTGAGCTGCTCCGCCTGATTGCTGACCGTTGCGCTGGATGCGGTCGCTTCATTCGCCAAAGAGACATTCTGCTGAACCATCCCGTGCATCTTGTCCACCGAGTGATTGACTTGTTCGATACCGGTGATTTGTTCCTGATTGGCCGCGCTGATTTCCGCGACGATGCGATTGACTTGCTGGGTAGCGCTGACGATTTCATGCAAGGCCTGTCCAGACTCATTGACGAAACGCTCGCCGTCGGCCACCTTGGCCACGCTGTCCTGGATCAGGTGTTTGATCTGTTTGGCCGCATCGGCGCTGCGTTGCGCCAGCTTGCGCACCTCCCCGGCCACCACCGCGAAACCTCGCCCCTGCTCGCCGGCCCGCGCCGCCTCGACCGCCGCATTCAATGCCAGCAGGTTGGTCTGAAAGGCGATTTCATCAATCAACACGATGATATCCGCCACCTTGCGGCTGGCGCTGTGAATTTCCGCCATCGCGGCGACCGCCTGTCCCACCACCTGTCCGCCCTGTTCGGCCTGACCACGGGCGCTGGCGGCCAACTGGTTAGCTTGATGGGTATGTTCGGCGTTTTGCTTGACCGTCGCGGTCAGCGCCTTGGTGGTGGCGGCGGTTTTGTCCAAGGCGGAGGACTGTGCCTCGGCGTGATCGAGGAGCTGGCGATGATCCTCGGCAATCCCGCCAATCGCATGATGCATTGCTGTTGCCGCCGTGCGGATTTCAGCAACGATCCCGGTCAACTGACTGGCGATTTGATTCATCGCCTCAAGCAGACGACCGATTTCATCGGTGCGTTCGCTGCGCAGAACCAGGCGCAGATCGCCGCCCGCCAGGCGTTCTGCGGCCAGAGTAGCGGTCTTCAGCGGCTGGCTGACCAGCCGGCGAATAGCGAAGTAGAGAAACAGGGAAGTAACCGCCACAGTGAACAGTCCCAGCAGCGCCAGTTGTCGGGCCTTGGCATAGGCTTGGCCGTTGATGTCGCTCTCATACGAGCCGCCGCCGATGATCCAGTCCAGGCCTTCTGCGTAATCGAAAGCGAGGATTTTTGCGCGGGGCTGATTTTCGCCAAAGCCCGGATTCACCCAAGAGTAATGGATAACGCCGCGCTTGCGCTGAAGCAGTTCCTGAATAATCGCTGCTCCGGCCTCATCCCCGGAAGTCAACAGGTTGACGCCTTGCAGCATCGGATGCAGCAGCATTCGGCCATAATCCTTGCCCGGCTTGGCGTCCACCACATAGTAATAGCCGGTTTCGCCGGTCTTGAGCGCCTTAATCTTGTCAGTGATCAGCGTGTTCAACCAGGCACTGATGTCGATACCGACGAACAACGCCCCAATAACGGTTTGATTAGCGTCCAGGATCGGCTGGTATTTGGTCATGTAGTCGCGGCCAAACTAGGTGGCGGCGCCATGATAGGACTGGTTATTCAGCAACCGCCGCCAGGCGGGATGAGCGTGGTCCAGAAGCGTGCCAATGGCGCGCTCGCCGTTTTCCTTTTTCAGCGAGGTGGCGATGCGAATGAAATCATCCTCCTGCCTGACGAACAGGGTCGCCACATGGTTACCGGTGTCCTGGGTAAACGCATCGACGACAGCGAAATTCAGGTTGAGAGTCTGGTTTCCGCTGTTCAGCGCCGGCGTGGCGCGTCCGGAGATCTGGACAGTGGCAGTCGGGTCCAGGGTAAATCCGTCGGGAAACTGATGCTCCAGGAGTTTCAGCGCATAATCCGCTTCGGTCTTGAAGCCATCAACGCTGGCGTCGATCACATCGAGCAATCCGCGAATTTTCGCGGCGATCTCGGCAATCGTCTGTTCCTCGATCAATTCGGCGGTCGCCGCAGAGATCAGCCAGGCCGGGACCGCGAACACCAGAGACATAATCAGCGGCGCCAGCAGCGCCAGTTTGGTGCCGACATTGAGCGCCCGAATCGCAGCGATGAATGAAGACATGTGCAGTTCCCTGAGAATTTAGCCGAAGATTTGAACCGGGAGGCGTCCCCACACTTAATCAATGGGCGCTGCTTGCGCCGGTACGAAACCCGGCCACAACCGTTCTTTCTGATCCATCGTCAAGAGACTTAAATCTCGCAAACGGCGCAAGTCGCGCTGCCGAGTCTTGTCGTTCAATTTCAGATACAAGGTCTGATACCAAGGCGCTCGCCGCATTTCCGCCAGAGAGAGTCTCCCGCCGGCTGCCAACAACTGACTGATGATCGTATATTGCCGGTGATTTAACTGTTTCTCGTCGTGCAAGTGACGAACCTGGAACTCAAATAACAGCAATTTCAACATTTGGTTTACGCGGTCATGCAGGCGATTGATGCTGACACGCATTCCTTCCAGATGAAACTGGACAAACGGGGTATGGGTATACGCAACGGGCTTCTTCGCGTCGTGGCGGCAGCGATTGAACAGCGTGAAGTAGTCGTCGATATGCGCCAGGTAATAACGCGCCAAGGCAAACGGCGCATAATGAAACCCGCCCGCTTGCAGCAGGGCCGCTTCTAGAACCCGCCCTACGCGCCCGTTGCCGTCCCAAAACGGGTGAATAAGCTCATAGTAATAATGGACCAGCGGCGCCCGAATCAGCACTGGAACTTGGCGCGCTTCCAGTTCCCGATGCCAGGTCACCAACGCCTGCATCAGCGTGTCGATGTCATGACCGTGCTGAGGCGGTTGATATTGACCGCCATGCGCCCGACTCCCCACATGAGTTTTGATCGCCTTGGGGTTATCGCGGAAAACGCCAGGCTGATTGCAGGGATGACTCAATCGCTGCGTGATTGTTGCGTGCGCCGTTCTAATGAACGGCACATCCAACTGCCAACCCGGCGTCGTCGCGGCCCGTTGCGCCACCGCGTAGGCCGCCTTGAGATTCACGGCCCGGAATTGTTCTTCTTCCTGCACCTGGGCGGGGTCCAGATCTAAAACCTGCTGGGTTTCTTCCTCGGTCAGCGTCCCGCCCTCAATCGAGTTCGTGCCAAAAATGCTGCTGACAACAACCTCTCGCTCCAGTTGGCGGGCGACCTGAGAGAGGGGCGACGCCTTAAACCGCTCGTGGGCATCCAGAACACGCTGATATAACAACGCCAACGCGGCCCCGTCTACGCCCAGACGAAACGTGAAAGGGCCAAAACGGCGGGTTTCAATGCGCATTTCCACTTCGGAAAGTCCACTCAGGGCGTTTGTGATGTCCGGCAAAATGTCCACCTAAAAAAATAATTTTATTCAACTATTATAATGAGTTGTATTGATTATATCCGAGATATTGTCCAAGAAAATGTCCGGGTTGATCGAGGGAGTTGACTACGCGCACTGCATCGCCCCAAGCGCCGGGCGCACATCGCAGGCCAGCATCCCCGCTTGACGGGCGGCATCCAAACCCGAATCGGCGTCCTCGAAGACCTGGCAAGCGCCGGGCGCTACGCCGATGCGCCGCGCCGCTTCCAGAAACAAATCCGGGGCCGGTTTTGGCGGCAGGCCGTCATCGGCGGTCAGCACCACGCTGAACAGTTGGCGCAGTCCCGCCGCCTGCAAGGCCCGTTCAACATTGGCGCGGTTGCTGCCCGACACCACCGCCATCGGCAGATGACCGTGATACCGTCGGGCCAGCGTCGCCACCGGCTCCAGCGGCAGTGTCTGTTCCAGCCGGGCGTAGGTGCGCCGTTCCTTGTCCTCGGTAAACTGCGCCACGTCAATGCTCTGGGCAAATTCAGCGTTGTAGAGCGCCACGATGCGCTCGGTCGGCTTGCCGTTATGGCGCAGCAGAAAATCCAGCGGACAGGCCAAACCCCGTTCGGCGAAGGTCTCCTCCCAGGCGGCGTAATGCAGGGGCAGGCTATCCACCAGCGTGCCGTCGCAATCGAAAATCAGTCCGCGAATCCCGTCAGCCACGGCCAGCGGCGGCGCTGCATCTACAGCATTCAATTTGTGGTTCATGCGGGGCGCGGACGCGGCGCGGACGGCGCGGCAGGTTTCTCTTCTTCCTCTTCCGGCTCGGCGAGGGCTTCCAGCGACAGCCCGGAACTCACCGGCTTTTCCGTGGCGTTGCCGGATAGATTGATGCGCAGGCGCAGGTTGTTGGCGGAATCCGCATTCTTGATCGCTTCTTCGGCGCTGATCTTGCCGGCCTGACAGAGATTGAATAGCGCCTGATCGAAGGTCTGCATACCGACGCCGACGGCTTTTTCCATGACTTCCTTCAGCCCGCTGACCTCGCCGCGCTTAATCAGCGTCTCGACCATCGGCGAATGCAGGAGAATTTCAATCGCCGCCACCCGCTTGCCGTCCACCGTAGGAATCAGCCGCTGCGAGACGAAGGCGCGCAGATTGGAGGATAAATCGGTCAGGAGTTGCGGACGCCGTTCTTCCGGGAAGAAGTTGATGATCCGATCCAGGGCCTGATTGGCGCTGTTGGCGTGCAGGGTGGAAATAGCCAGATGCCCGGTTTCGGCAAAGGCCAGCGCATGTTCCATGGTTTCCCGGTCGCGGATTTCGCCAATCAGAATCACGTCCGGGGCCTGGCGCAGGGTGTTTTTCAGGGCATCGGCGTAACTGAGAGTGTCCACGCCGACTTCGCGCTGGTTGACAATCGAGCGTTTGTGGCGATGGACAAATTCAATCGGGTCTTCAATGGTGATGATGTGACCGCCGCTGTTCGTGTTGCGATGGTCGATCAGCGCCGCCAGCGAAGTGGATTTGCCCGATCCGGTGCCGCCGACGAACAGGATCAGGCCGCGCTTGGCCATGATGACTTCGGTCAGCACCAGCGGCAGGCCCAGATCATTGACGCTGGGAATGTCGGTCTTGATGTTGCGGATCACCATGGAGACTTCGCTGCGCTGCTTGAAGATGTTGACCCGGAACCGGCCAATGCCCGGCTCGCTGATGGCCAGGTTCATCTCCAGGGTCTTCTCGAATTCGGCAATCTGCCCGGCGTCC
>JBDHRB010000145.1:0-6187 GCA_039807355.1 Candidatus Competibacteraceae bacterium | reverse complement strand
ACGCCAGCCAAAGCGCCGGACAACTGGTCGACGCCAGCCCACACCCCGACGGCGGCTACGCCGTGCTGGCGGTGGCGTTGATCGAGTGCGCGGAACACGGCACCTTACATCTGGGCGACGTCAGCGGCCCGACGCTGCGGCTGGAGCCACTGCCGTATGGGTTCGAGGCAGCAGGCTGATCGCCGGGGGCGCTTGCCCGTCCGAATCGTTGGATTTTGCAACAAGAGCCCACAACGTGGATGACGACCTCATTACACGACTCCAGGCCGAGAACACCCGATTGCGCGCGGACAACGAGCGGCTCGAACAAGCCTTCTCCGAGATTTTGTCGACGCGAGGGGTGCCTCCTGGCTGGGACGCGCGAGTCAATGCCGCCTTGGCCGAGGTTTCGCGCGCACTGCTTGGGGGGATGTCGGTCGATGACATGGCCTACCTGGTCCTGGAGCACGCCAAAAGTTTTACGGGCAGCCCATACGGCTTCGTCGGTTACATCGACCCTCCGACGGGCTACCTGGTGACAACCACGTTCAGCAGAGACGTTTGGAATGCCTGCCGGGTCGAGGACAAAGGCGTAGTCTTCAAGGAATTCAAGGGGTTGTGGGGCTGGGTGTTGAATAATCGCCAATCGTTGCTGACCAACGCGCCCGCGGGCGATTCACGCTCGTCCGGCACGCCAAATGGCCATATACCGATCCGGCGCTTTATCTCCGCGCCTGCCTTGGCCGAGGGAACCCTGATTGGACAAATCGCCCTGGCCAACTCGGACCGCGACTACACCGAGCGGGATTTGGCGTTGATCGAGCAGTTGGCTGATCTCTATGCCATTGCCGTCCATCGCCGACGAATGGAAGAAACCTTACGAGAGAAGGAAGAACGCTTTACCGCCTTCATGGATTATCTGCCCGCCGTGGCGTTCATCAAGGATCACCAATCCCGGTATGTGTATGTCAATCGATACCTCCGGAACCATTTCAGCGCCCATGATTGGCTCGGCGAGACCACTGAGGAGGTGCTGCCACCGGCAATCGCTCAGCCCTTGATCGTCAATGATCGAAAAACGCTGGCCGAGGGGGTATTGGAGTTTGAGGAAACGCTGAAAAAGCCTGACGGTGAAATACGGTACTTCCAGACCATCAAGTTCCCCATGCGGACCAGCGCGGGATCGCCCCCGATCGGCGGCATCGCCATCGACATCACCGAGCGCAAGCAGGCGGAAGAGCGGTTACGCCAATCCGAGCGACAATTTCGGGAATTGCTGGAACACGTCAACCTGCTGGCGATCATTCTCGACGTCCAAGGCAATATCATATTTTGCAACGATTATTTTCTCGCGCTGGTGGAATTGCAGCGCGACCAGGTGGCGGGGCGAAACTGGTTCGATCTGTTTGTTCCCGCCGAGTGCCGGGAAACGGTCAGAGGACTTTTTTTGGAAGCCATCCAGACGGGCCGGTTTCGCACGATTCATTACCAGAATGAAATCGAAACGGCTACCGGCAGACGGCTGATCGCCTGGACCAACACGGCGCTGCGCGACTCCCTGGGGAAAATCGTCAGCACGGCCAGCCTGGGCGAGGACATCACCGAACGCCAGCGCGCGGAGGCCGCATTGCGGGCGAGCGAGGAGAAATACCGATTACTAATTGAAAATCAAACCGATCTGGTCGTCAGAGTCGATCTTGAGAATCGCTTTTTGTTTGTCAGCCCGTCCTACTGCGAAATGTTCGGCAAGACCGAGGAGGAATTGCTGAACAAGACATTCATGCCGTTGGTGCACGAGGAAGATCGGGAAGTGACGGCCAAATCCATGGCAAGCCTGCTTCAGCCTCCTTATACGACTTATCACGAGCAACGCGCGTTCACGAAAACCGGTTGGCGATGGTTGGCCTGGGCTGCCAAGTCAATCCTGGATGAAAACAATCAAGTCGTTGCCGTTGTCGGCATCGGCAGGGACATCACCGAGCGCAAGCAGGCCGAGGACGAATTGCGTCACTATCGGGAACGCTTGGAGGAGATGGTCGGCGACCGCACGCGCAAGCTGGCGTCGGCGAACGAGCAATTGCGACTCGAAATCAGCGAACGGCAGCGAGTGGAGGAAGCCTTGCGGGACAGCGAGACCCGCCTGCGCGTGGCGTTGCGGTCAGCCCAGGCCGGGGTTTGGGAGTGGAACATCAAGACCGGCACGGCCAAGTGGTCGGACGAGAATTACCAGGTACTCGGCTTGCAACCGGGCAGTTGCGAGCCCGCCTATGAGAACTGGCTGCGCGCGGTTCATCCCGACGATCGCGAAGCCGCCAACGTCAAGGTTGCGAAGGTGGTGGAACAACGCGGCGATCTTAATTTCGAAATGCGCGTGGTGTGGCCGGACGGCACGGTGCGCTGGGTCGCCGACATCGGCAGGATTCTGTATGACGCCGCCGGCGAACCGGAGCGGATGATCGGTATCTTGATCGATATCACCGAACGCAAGAAGGCGGAGGAAGCCCTGTGGAACAGCGAGGCTCGCTTGCGCCTGGCCTTGCAAGCGACCAACGCGGGAGTTTGGGACTGGGACTTGCAAAACGATCTGAACACGGCTTCCAAAAGGCTTTTGGAAATCCTTGGGATAACTCCGAAGACCTCAATCTTCCCGCTGGAAACGCTTCTGAAATCCATACATCCCGAGGATCGCGCCTGGGCGAAATCCGAGGCTTGGGAAATCGTGGAACGCGGCAACGATATGGACCTCGAGTTTCGCATCGTCCGCCCGGATGGCGAGATCCGTTGGGTTCACGATCTCGGAATCCTGATCCGCGATGACGCAGGCCGCCCCTTGCGGATGATCGGCACCATGACCGATATCACCGAACGCAAGCGGGCCGAGCAGGAACTGAAGAACTACCGCGACCATCTGGAAATCCTCGTCGACGAACGCACCGCCGCGTTGGAGGGAACCAACGCGCAACTGCAACAGGAAATCGTCGAACGCCAGCGTGCGGAACAGAAAATCAAAGCCTCGTTGCAAGAAAAGGAAGTTCTGCTCAAGGAAATCCATCACCGGGTCAAGAACAACCTGCAAGTCATCACCAGCTTGCTCGATTTGCAAGCCGAAACGATCCAGGATCGGGCCACTCGCGAGAAATTCCGTGAAAGCCGCAACCGGGTGCGGTCGATGGCGCTGATTCACGAGCGCCTGTATCGCAACGTGGACTTGGCGAGCATCGATCTCGCCGAGTACGTAAAAAACCTGGCCGAATCCCTGTTTTCGTCGTACAACATCAATTCCAACACCGTCACCCTGCAAGTGGACATGGAGCCGATATGGATGAGCGTCGAGCGTGCCGTTCCTTGTGGCCTGATCATCAACGAACTGATCACCAACGCGCTCAAGTACGCGTTCCCCAAGGGCGAGGCCGGCATCGTCGGCGTCGAGATGAAGGCGCTGGCGGAGAATCGCGTCATCCTCCGCATTTGGGACAATGGGGTGGGATTGCCGACTCATGTCGATCCTGGCCGGTCGGTATCACTTGGATTGACGATTGTCGCCACCCTGGTTAAGCAATTGCGGGGCACCCTGAGTCTGCAACGCGAGGGAGGCACCGGATTTACGATTGCCTTCCTGGACCCCTGGGTGAAGACGGCGCAATCCGCCACAGAGAGAATGAAATGACGAAAGCGAACGTCATGGTCGTTGAGGACGAAGGACTGATCGCCCTGTCGATTCAACGCACCTTGCGCAATCTGGGATACGAAGTACCAGCGGTGGCCGCTTCCGGCGAAGAAGCCGTGCATCAGGCGCTCGCTCTCCGGCCCAATCTGGTGCTGATGGACATCATGCTGGAAGGCGATATAGATGGGATCGCCGCCGCCGCCCAGATTCAAGCGCGCCTCGATGTGCCCATCGTCTACTTGACCGCCTATTCGGACGACCACACCCTGGAGCGGGCCAAGGTCACCGGCCCCATGGCGTATTTGATCAAGCCGTTCGAGGACGCCGACTTGCGTTCCACTCTCGAAATGGCCCTGTACCGCCACGACATGGAGCGCAAGCTGAAGCAAAGCGAACATTGGTTGGCGACCACCCTGAAAAGCATCGGCGACGCGGTCATCGCCACCGATGTCGACAGCACCATCATGTTCCTGAATCCGCAGGCGGAATACCTGACCGGCTGGCCCCAGGAAGAGGCCACCGGCAGGACCATCGCGGACGTGTTCCAGATCGTCAACGAAACCACGCGGCGACCACCCCTCAATCCCCTTGCAACCGCCCTCAGGACCGGGGTCGTGACGGGTCTGGCCAACCACACCCTGCTGGTGGCCAGGGACGGCACGGAACGCCCCATCGACGACAGCGCCGCTCCCATCCGCGACGACCAGGGCAACACCCTGGGCGCCGTACTGGTCTTCCGCGACGTGACCGAGCGGCGGCGCACCGAGGCGGAACTGCGCCGCCACCGCGACTCTCTGGAGGAACTGGTCACCGAGCGCACGCTGGAGTTGCAGCGCGCCAAGGAGGCCGCCGAAACCGCCAGCCAGGCCAAATCGGAGTTCCTGGCGACCATGAGCCACGAAATCCGCACCCCCCTGAACGGCGTGCTGGGCATGGCGGAACTTCTCTTGAGCACTCCCCTGAACGACGAGCAGCGGCGCTACGCCAGCATCCTGGTGCAATCCGGCCAGACGCTGCTCGGTCTGATCGATGAAATCCTGGACTTCTCCAGGATCGAAGCGGGCAAGCTGGAATTGCAGCAAATGGATTTCGATTTGCGCGAAATACTGGAGGAAACGGCGGCGCTGTTCGGCGAACGGGCGCGCGCCAAGGGCTTGCAACTGCGCATGGAACCGGCGCCGGATTTCCCTGCCCGCGTGCGCGGCGATCCCATCCGGCTGCGGCAGGTGGTGGTGAATCTGGTGGGCAACGCCATCAAGTTCACCGAAACGGGCCAGGTGGTGATTCAGCTGCGCGCGCTGGAACGGGTCGCCACCGCCCTCACCGCGCGCATCGACGTGGTGGACACCGGCATCGGCATCACTCCGGACGCGCGGGCGCGGATTTTTGAATCGTTCGTGCAAGCCGATGGCTCGGCCACCCGGCGCTACGGCGGCGCGGGATTGGGTCTCGCCATCTCGCGCCGTCTGGTGCAATTGATGGACGGCGACATCGGCGTCGAGAGCGTCCCCGGACAGGGTTCCCGTTTCTGGTTCACGGCACGCCTGGCAACCAGCGATACGGCCCAACAAGTCGCACCCTCCTCGCGCGCCGCGCCGAGCGTCGACCCGCCAACGACCTTCACCGCCAAGGTGTTGGTGGTGGAGGACAATGGGGTCAATCAGGAAGTGGCCGCCGCCATGCTGGAACTGCTGGGTTGCCAGGTCACCGTGGTCGGTGACGGCCGGCAGGCGTTGGCGGCACTGGACAAGCAGCGCTACGATCTGGTGCTGATGGACTGCCAAATGCCGATCATGGACGGCTTTGAAGCGACCGCCGAACTGCGACGGCGGGAGACGCCGGGCCAACACCGGGTCCCGGTCATCGCCCTGACCGCCAGCGTCGTCCGAGGATTCCGCGAGCGTTGCATCGCCGCCAGCATGGACGATTATCTGAGCAAACCGTTCAACCGGGAACAACTGGCGACCCTGCTCGCGCGCTGGTTGAACCCCCCTGGCAAACAGGTGGCGTCCGCGTCCGTCCCTACGCCGACTTTCGCCGGTTTGCCGACGCCGGAAACCTCGCCGCTCGCCCCGCAATCGCTGGACGAGATGCGTGTCCTGCAACGACTGGGCACTCCCAGTTTGTTGGATACGATCATCAACCTCTATCTGATCGGCACGACGGACGCGCTGGCGAAGCTGCGGTCGGCGGTGGAACAGGCCGATACCGCGACGGTGCGGGATGTGGCGCACGGCCTGAAGTCGAGCAGTGTCAACGTGGGCGCGCTCGGTCTTGCGGCCTTGTTCGAGGAACTGGAGGAGCAGGGGCGTCGCCGGCAACTGGACGGGGCGGTGGAACTCCTGAACAAGGCGGACAGCGAGTATGCGCGGGTGCGCGAGGCGCTGCTTGCGGAGCTGGGCAAGCCCGGCTCATAGTGTGGCGCGAAGCCGCACGGGACAGGAAATCGTACTCGAAAGCGGTCAATCGTCCTCGGTTTTCCAACCACCCAGATCTTTCCAGCGGTTGACGATCTGGCAGAACAGCTCCGCCGTGCGCTCG